>CAMDGL010000339.1 GCA_945897845.1 Chitinophaga pinensis
AATTTTAAGAAATGAAAAAGCCTCCGGAAATAACTCCGAAGGCAATTCTAATGCAACAATCCGAAACAGGCAGAATCGGTTAACAGATTCGGTGGTTCAGACTTATTTCCAAATAATCAAAATAGCGGACTAAAACAGAAGCAACACAATAGTAAATACAATTCCGGCACCCACCAAAATCATTCCCCTGCGAAAGGTTTTCGTATTTGGTTTAAACATCCAAAGCGATGAAATAGCCAGAAACAGAAAAACTACACCGAAAACAAGATTAAACCAATGGGTAGCCTTGCTGCTTATTGCTTTATGAAAATTGATAAACTTATTGAGTGGAAATATGATATCTTTTGATGTATATGACGTTAAACCTGAGGTTTTGTTGTAGGTTCCATTCTGGAAAAAAATGACTTCGCCTTCGGTCTTGGTCACTTTGAAATCGCGTAGTTTAAGCTCTTTGCCAATATCCTCAGTTTCCATATTGGGTTTTAACTGCCGTTCAATCTTGACTTCACGTTTCAGGAAATCGGTATTGCGGTAAATAAGCACAACTCCACTTAAGACATAAATAACAACCAGGCCAAAGGCAAAATAGCCGATGTCGCGGTGCAAACTTCGCATGTAGTAGTTGAATGATTTGCTTTTCTTGGGTTCCATAAAGTAAAATTTAATGAGTTATATGTATCAAAACTAATTTGTTTTCTGAAGCTGTGCTAAAAATTACCTGTTGGATTATATTGAATATAAAAGGTTTAATATGATATGACGTTTTAAGTTTTCTTTAACTCTTGCGCAAAAGTTCCTGATTCTTATCCATCCCAATATCGCTTTCCATCAAATGAGAATTAATTCTTATAGTATTAACCGGCAACTAAATAACATTCCAACTTTCTTTCAGTAAAACGTATATCTTTGCGCCTTCAAAAAAAACAGGATAGAATGATTTCAGTTGATGGACTTACGGTGGAGTTTGGCGGATCGGCGCTTTTTTCGGATATCTCATTTGTGATTAACGAAAAGGACCGCATTGCCTTGATGGGAAAAAACGGAGCAGGAAAATCAACACTGCTGAAGGTAATTGCCGGGGAAAGAAATCCGAACAAAGGCCGGATTTCGGCGCCAAAAGATGCTGTAATTGCCTATTTGCCACAACATTTGTTAACCGAAGACAACCGTACTGTATTTGAAGAAGCGGCTCAGGCTTTTTCGCGCATCTATGAAATGGAACGCGAAATTGCGGCCATGAACGAAGAACTGACCACCCGTACCGACTACGAATCAGACTATTATACCGACCTGATTGAGCGGGTTTCAACATTAAGCGAGAAATATTATTCGATTGAAGAAATCAATTTCGACGCCGAAGTAGAGAAGATTCTGCTCGGACTGGGTTTTCTGCGCGAAGATTTTACCCGGCCAACCAGCGAATTCAGCGGTGGATGGCGCATGCGCATTGAACTGGCTAAAATACTGTTGCAAAAGCCCGACCTGATTCTTCTGGATGAGCCGACCAACCATATGGATATCGAATCCATTCAGTGGCTGGAAGACTTCCTGATCAACAGCGCCAAAGCGGTGATTGTTATTTCGCACGACCGGGCTTTTGTCGATAATATTACCACCCGCACGGTTGAAGTGACGATGGGTCGCATTTACGATTATAAAGTAAACTACTCGCATTACCTTGAACTCCGCAAAGAGCGCAGGGAGCAGCAGCAAAAAGCATTCGACGAGCAACAGCGATTTATTGCAGATACCACTGAGTTTATTGAACGTTTCAAAGGAACCTATTCAAAAACCCTGCAAGTTCAGTCGCGTGTAAAAATGCTGGAAAAACTGGAAATCGTGGAAGTTGACGAAGTTGATACTTCAGCGCTCCGCCTGAAATTTCCGCCCTCGCCCCGCTCCGGAAATTATCCGGTAATTGTGGAAGAACTGAGTAAAAGTTACGGCGATCACCTGGTATTTAAAAATGCTTCACTAACCATATCACGAGGCGAAAAAGTAGCTTTTGTGGGCAAAAATGGTGAAGGAAAGTCAACTTTGGTAAAAGCCATCATGAGCGAAATCGATTACGATGGGAAAATGACTTTGGGGCACAACACCATGATCGGTTACTTTGCTCAAAATCAGGCTTCATTGCTCGACGAAGAACTGACCGTTTTCCAGACTATCGACGATGTGGCAGTTGGTGATATCCGGACCAAAATTAAAGACCTGCTCGGAGCATTTATGTTTGGTGGCGACAGCATCACCAAAAAAGTGAAAGTGCTTTCAGGAGGCGAGCGAACCCGACTGGCAATGGTTAAACTGCTGTTGGAACCGGTGAACCTGCTGATTCTAGATGAGCCTACCAATCACCTGGATATGCGAACCAAAGACATCCTGAAAAGTGCATTGAAAGACTTCGACGGCACGTTGATCCTGGTTTCGCACGACCGTGATTTTCTTGACGGATTGGCTGAAAAGGTATTTGAATTCGGCAACAAGCAGGTAAAAGAACACCTTTACGATATCAAAGGCTTCCTGGAGAAGAAAAAACTGGACAACCTCCGCGAAATTGAGCGGAAAACTAAGTAATCAGTGGACAGTTGCAACTAGTAGAAAAATGTTGCGAGTTTCGAGATACGGGTTGCGAGTGTTTAACCCGAAACGCGTAACTCGCAACAAATCACTTTTTCAAGTATCGGGAAAATTCTCCTAATTTCCCCGTCCTTGAGGTAGTTATTTTAGGCACCCAAATCCCACCTTCTGAAATACAGTCCCTGACGGACAATGGGCAAGGTCTTATATTCTATCTCTTTCATTTCGGCTTCACAAAGCGGCGAGAATTCAGAAGCTATTTTTACATCTTCCTCGATTTGAGCGACATTATCAATACCAATAATTGTGGTACTCACCGGCAAGCTCATGTTATAAGTCAGAGCTTCTTTAATTGTAATTGTTCCTGGTTTTGGTGTTCGTAAACGTTCCGGTTGTTCTTCCAGCGGAGGTGGAGTCCAGGTCGATAGCATCCGTCCGCGGGTAGCTACTTTCATTCCAATAATGGCAATACCCTGTTTTTGCGCCTCCGGAAGAAGATAATTCTTAAAGCTTAAATAATGAATGTCGGCAGCATTCACTGCCAGAAGGATTGAATCAAACGGATAGCGCTTAATCGCTTCCAATAAAACGAGCGGTTCGAAATGCCCTGTGATTCCAATATTCCGAATCATTCCTTCTGCCTTTGCTTTTTCCATTGCCTTTATTGCACCATCGGCAGCAAAAATCTGATCCACCTGCGACATGGTCTGAACATTGTGCAGTTGCCAGGTATCGAGGTGATCGGTTTGCAGGTTTTTCAGACTTTCTTCCAGCAGGCGCATTGACCCATCATATTTTCTGTCGTGTGTTTTCGATGAAAGCCATACTTCACTACGTCGGGTTTTCATCACTCTGCCAATGTTTAACTGACTAATTCCTCCTCCATAGGAAGCAGCCGTGTCGATATAATTAACACCCAGATCGATTGCACGGTTAATAATTTTCTCTGATTCTTCTTCTGTCCCCTTCATTTCGATGGTCGCTTGTCCTCCAAGACTAAGTATGCCCACTTTGTAACCGGTTTTTCCAAACGATCGGGTAGGCATGGCGCCATAAGTTCGCTCATTAAACGGATGTTGGTCGTTCTTTTTTTCAGGAACCGGTTTTAAACTGTTTCCTGATGCAAATGAATTCCCGACGGTAACCGCTGCAGCAGCGGCCAGACTTGTACCAAGAAAATTTCTACGGTTTATGTTTTTATTTTCCATACTAACATTTTTTTAAGGTTTAAACTTCAGGTGGCAGCATCATAATTCACTGAATAAAAACAGAGTACATTCAAAAGTACACAATTTTTATTGGAAATACCCCAATGTGAGCAAGTCTGTTTTATTTGCTTTAATCCTTATTAATTCGTTTTTGCCGGTAAAAAATGGTCATTCACTGAAAAAAATGATTTTTTGCTATTCCGGCACCCTAATTTTGGTAACGAATTTAATTTTCATGCGTCTATTCAACTAAAACAATCAAACTATGAAACGGAATCAATTTCAACTTACCGGAATTTTTGCAGTACTGAGCATATTACTTTCATCTTGTTGGTTTATGGGCCCATCGGTAAAAGGAAATGGGAGGGTAACAGAAGAAACCAGGCTGGTTGACGAGTTCGACCAGATTAAAGTAAGCCGCGGAATGAATGTTTACATTACTCAGGGTAGTCCGGCAAAAGTTGTGGTAATTGCAGACAATAATCTGCACGAAATTATTCGTACCGATGTAGAAGGTGATGTGCTGAAAATATATGCCGACGAAAATATTCGCTGGGCCAAAGAAAAAAAGGTGATGGTAACCGTTGAGAAACTTACCGGAGTTGAAGCCAGCTCAGGGGCAAACGGATATTCGCAAGTACAAATCATGTCGGAAAATCTGGAACTGAAAGCCACATCAGGAGCCAATCTGACTATGGATTTTAATGCCAAATACATGAAAGCTGATTGTTCTTCGGGAGCAAATATCAAACTTTCGGGTTTGGCTAAAGAAGCCGAACTGGAAGCATCGTCAGGCGCAAACCTTAAAGGTGCCGACTTAAAAGCTGATTATTGCAAAATGCGGGCATCCAGTGGCGGAAATGTGTCGGCAACAGTAGTCGAAAAGCTCGAAGCAAAAGCATCAAGTGGGGGAAACATTGTTTATTATGGCGAACC
>CAMDGL010000340.1 GCA_945897845.1 Chitinophaga pinensis
CGAGCGCTTTGGTCGGTACCATCCAACAGACTATCAGCCAAATCGCGTTTGGTGGAATGCAATTTCAGGATTTTCTCTTCGATTGTATTTTTCGCGACCAGCCGGTAAATGGTCACCGGGCGTAATTGTCCAATGCGATGGGCGCGATCGCTCGCCTGATCTTCGATGGCCGGGTTCCACCACGGATCGAGATGCAGCACATAATCGGCAGCGGTGAGGTTCAGCCCCAATCCACCTGCTTTCAAGCTGATCAGGAACAATTCGCCTTTGCCAGCCTGGAAAGCTTTCACCGCCAGTTGACGATCGGGAATGGAAGTTGATCCATCCAGATACTGATAGCTGATGCCCTGCTTGTCCAGCTCCTTTCGCACAATGGCCAGATGCATCACAAATTGACTAAATACCAATGCCCGGTGTTTATTGGCGCGCAATTCTTCAACGATCTCAAAAAAAGCTTCGAGTTTGGCAGAAGGCAGTTGTATGTCTTTGTTTACCAGCGCAGTATTACAACAGGCCAGCCGAAGTTTGGTAATTTCGGCCAATGCCTGCAAGTGTTGCTGGCCATTGCCGCCACCATTGTTTTCGATGGTATTGATCGCTTCTCGCCGCAAAGCTTCGTAAAATGCCAACTCCTTTTCGCTTAAGTTAACCGTGTGTGTAATCTCTGTTTTGGGTGGCAATTCGTCGAGCACCTTGTTTTTTGTCCGGCGTAAAATAAATGGGGTAATCAGTTTTTTCAGGTGGTTTTTCTGCGCCTGAATTTCGGTTTTCACATACCGGTCGGTAAATTGTGGCAAAGTACCCAGCAGCCCGGGATTACAGAAATTAAACAGGTTCCACAATTCGCCCAAATGATTTTGAATGGGCGTTCCGGTGAGTGCCAGTTTGAAATCAGCATGAATATTCATGGCAGCTTTCGATGATTTGGTCTGGGTATTTTTGATCGCATGGGCTTCGTCCAAAACAGCCATTGCCCAGGTGATTTTCGAAATCTGCTTGTCCTCCGATTGCAGCAAACCGTAAGTAATTACCAGCACATCAAAAGCTGCAAGCGAAGTAAAAGCATCTTCCCGTTTGCCTTGTTTCAGGTTTACTATGTTCAAGGTAGGCGCAAATTTCTGAAGTTCGCTGCCCCAGTTTGGAACCACCGATGCGGGGCAAACAACCAGAATCGGTCCGCTTTCTGCCAAATGAAGCATCATGGCAATTGCCTGAACCGTTTTCCCCAAACCCATGTCGTCGGCCAGGCAAGCTCCGGCATTCCACGTTTTCAGGCGTGTCATCCAGCGGAAACCTTCTTCCTGATAGGGGCGCAATTCGGCATCGAGCGTTGCCGGAACCGGAACATCAGCGGCGGAAACTGATTTGATCTGCTTCTGGAATTCTTTCCACGATTTATCGGTTTTGAACGAAGCAGCCCGACTGGTAATTTCCTCCAAAGCATGCGATGCAAACCGGTTTACAGTTACTCCATTTTTATCGAGGTTGGAATACGATTCAAGTTCGTCGAGATGCTTTTTAAGTTCCTCAGTTAAAGCCAGAAATTCATCTTTTTTCAGTTCAATAAAACGACCTTTGCTTTTACGGTTCAGGCTAAGTAATTCTTTCAGGCTGAGAACAGTTGCTTCATCAATATTCAATTCTCCTTCCAGTTCAAACCATTGTCCTTTACCTTTAATCCGGAGGCTCAGGTTTGCAAACGAAGCCGTTTTTTTCATCCTGAAATGTTCCCCTTCAGGCCATTCAACAACAGCGATATCGGCATTTTCATTCAGAATTTCAAGCAATCCGAGGCAATCATAAGGATCAGAAAAAAGTTCGGCTTCTTCAATTAAATCTGCATCGATGAACATAGAAACCGCATTGGTCAACTTCATGGCATTGGCATTTTCAACTTTCATGTTCCTCAAAGCCTGACATCTTTCGCCGTCAACCATTCCATAGACCACTTTACCGCCCATGCCGGGTTTCACATAAGGGGGCTCGGTCCCCATAGGTTTTACGAACATCTGTGCTTTTAACCCATCGCCGATGGGAACAATCTGAATCCTGATGCGCGAATCGGCCTCTATCGACTTCACTTGTACATTTCCTTCCGCAAAATCAGAATGAACTGTCATCAAACCACTTAAACTGGAAACGGCTTCGATGAGTTTGTCTTTTCCTTTCACGGGGATGGTTATTCCCTGGTTAATCATCCTGATAACCGAATGCTGCTGCGGAGTGAGCGTGATTAGTTTAAAGCGGGTTTGGGTCTCTTTCACCAAAACGGAACGTTGATCGGTATTGGCAATATTTGTTTTCAGTTTGATCCCGTATTTTCCAATTTCTGTACTAATTTCAGGTTGTGCTTTGATCAACTCGACTGAAACGGTAGGATTTGAAGATAAAAACAGCAATGGGTGACCACACAGCTCATTGATCGCTTTACTAAAGTCAATATTGTATTCGGTAGCGCCGTAATATCCTGAATGGTATGTTATTGAGGACGCCACTCTCCGGTCCTGTTCTGTCAACCCATCAACTTGCTGATCTTTCAGTTTTTTTAGTGCAATATTTCGTCCGGCACTCCAGATTCCTTTTGCATTAATAGTTTGATAAATGGGTTGTATATAACCTCTTTCCAGATCAACCACATAACCTACCCTGGCAGTCCCTTGATCTTTCTTTTGTGTTCCTCCGGTGCCTTTGGTCAGGGTCAACAATCCTTCGAGCAATTGTTCCCATTTCTCCGGAATGGTCAACCGGCTCATCAGGCATTTCGAAACATCAAGATTTGCAGGTGCAGGAAATGCCTCAATATTAAATTCGGATTTTTCGATGATAAAGTTGATCTCGCGTAAAAAGAGCCAGCGTTTGGCAAGATTCAATTTATAACTTGTATTTTGAGCCTGCATCTGAAGCCCAGCACTTAACTCCCCATTAATGACGTAACTTAAAAACAGGTAAAAAACAGATTTAAAACCGGTTGTTGAGAAACAGCTTGTTGTATTTATCTGTTTAAATTTTGATTCTGCCTGCGCCAAATCATTCTTCAGGAAATATAGAAGTGGAAGAAAAAAATGATCATCGCTGAATTTACTTTTCAGTTTTTTATTGATTGCCACTTCGAGCTTCTTCTCGTTTACACTTTTAGGATTTAAAGCAAAATTTAGCCAGTATAGAAATTCAAAGTAAAGATTAAACTCCAATTTTGGCATTTTCATTCCGTCCCTGTCGGTAATTTGTGCTTTTTCGTAACAGTCCGCCGATAATTTAAAATTACCCCTGAATAATTCAATCTGAGATTTCAGAAGCAGCGAAGCCGTATTGTGCAGGTTTTTAATCAGTTTGTCAGCTTCGTCAATCTTCCCAAGCTGAAAAAGCATCTCCGCTTTTTGGATTTTAACCTGATCAAACAATCCTTGAAAGGACGCATTCCGGTCAAAGAACCTGGAAACAGGTCCAAAATCCTGAAAGTGCAACACATTCAATAATTGAACAGCATCCAACAATTCGTATAAAAGAACAGGCGATTGCAGGAATGCATGATCGTATTCAGGATTGAGCAACATCTCCGAAATCAGGGGTGCGGCTTCAATTGCTTTTGAAATCAGGCGGTTGGTGGCATCCTTGCTTAATCTGCTTTCACCGGCATAATATCCAAAAAGAAAATCGCGTATGTATTCAGTCACCGGAATGTGCCCAAATGGATTGTGCTCCTTTTGAATTTTCGACAAAAGATTGCTATACTTTTCTTCTTTGATCAACTTTGGGAAAAGCGCAACTTTCAGACTAAAAGGAATATCATAACTGGTTACCGATAGGTTTGCCAGTTGCTTATCAATCAAGGTATTCAAC
This sequence comes from Chitinophaga pinensis, assembly GCA_945897845.1. Lineage (GTDB taxonomy): Bacteria > Bacteroidota > Bacteroidia > Bacteroidales > Prolixibacteraceae > Aquipluma. Next base: position 3,841 of record CAMDGL010000340.1, read on the forward strand.
ACACTTTGACATTCCTTTTGAGTTGCTTTATTCCCGGTTTTATCCTGAATATATTTAAGAACATCGTACTTTGCCACTCCCGAATACTTCACAACAAATACATTGAAAACACTCTTGTGCAACTCGGGCAGGGAATGATATGATTTCAATAAGTCAGCACTATTTACTTCCATAGAATTGTTGAATTATACTTTTCAAACATTTGCCGAAGATAAACAATAGGAAAAATTCTGTCGCATTCGGTGCATGAAAAATTGATCTCTTTTCGATTGTAAAACAATCTTTTCCGTGTTTCAAATTTAAAAGGATCTGCAAACTGTTTCTTATACCATTTTTTACTAACTTTTACCTTTCAAATAAAAGCCAAAAAATCATGTATTATATCCTGAGATTTCTATTTCCGGCAATTCTTATCATTTGCTTTTCTCCCTCAAAAGCCCAATTACTAACCATCAAAGATGCGGTTGATCAGGCCATTCAGAACAATGCTCAGATCAACCAAATGCGTTCGCAGTTGGATCAGAAAAAGGAAGAATGGCGCACTCAAACCGGCATTTCTTCTCCTGAAATTAGTTACATGAAAGAGGGTATCAACAACAAAACTGCTGATCCTTTTCAGGAACAACGCCTCACGGTTTCGCAATCGGTTGATTTCCCACTGACTACTTCTTACCGCTTGAAAGCTTTGAAAGAGGAAGAAAAAGCGATGGAATTCAATATTCAGGAAGAGGAGCGAAAAGTAAAGGTTGGTGTAAAATCGCGCTACATCGAAGTGATTTATGCACTTCGCCTACAGAAATTACGCGACCAGCAATTGAAACTGGCCACCGAATTGTACAATGCGGTTTACACCCAGTTCGAAACCGGCATGGGAAATGG
>CAMDGL010000341.1 GCA_945897845.1 Chitinophaga pinensis
GGCGGCATGACTTTTATCGATCTTCGCGACCGTTACGGGATCACTCAGTTGGTTTTCGATGAAAAAACGGAGCAGTCGGTTGCCGCAATGGGCAATCAGCTTGGCCGTGAGTATGTGGTTCAGGCAACCGGAATTGTTCGCGAACGTAGCAGCAAAAACAAAAATATTCCGACCGGCGAAGTTGAACTGGCCGTAACTGCATTAAATATCCTGAACAGTTCGGAAACTCCGCCGTTTACCATCGAAGACGAAAGTGATGGAGGAGACGAGATCCGCATGAAATACCGTTACCTCGACCTGCGTCGTGCTCCTGTTCGCGACACGCTGATCCTGCGTTCGAAAATGGCATTCGCAACCCGCACCTATCTCGATGGTCAAAATTTCATAGAGACCGAAACTCCGGTTCTGATCAAATCGACTCCGGAAGGAGCGCGCGATTTTGTGGTTCCATCGAGAATGAATCCGGGCGAATTTTACGCGTTGCCACAATCGCCGCAACAGTTGAAACAATTGCTGATGGTGGCAGGGTTCGACCGCTATTACCAGATTGTGAAATGTTTCCGCGACGAAGATTTACGTGCCGACCGTCAGCCTGAATTTACCCAAATCGACTGCGAAATGTCGTTCGTGGAACAGGAAGATATCCTGAACATGTTCGAAGGGCTGACCAAATATTTGTTCAAAGAAATTAAAGGAATCGAGATTACCGAATTTCCGCGCATGGCTTATTCTGAAGCGATGGAAAGCTACGGATCGGACAAACCGGACATTCGCTTCGGAATGAAAATCAAAAACCTGACCGATTTGGTAAAAGGGAAAGGTTTTCCAGTGTTCGATGACGCTGAATTCATCGGCGGAATTTGTGCCGAAGGATGCGCTGAATATACCCGCAAACAATTGGATGCACTGACCGATTGGGTGAAACGTCCGCAGGTTGGCGCAAAAGGGTTGGTCTATGTAAAAGTTAATACTGATGGAACCATCAAATCGTCGGTCGATAAATTTTATTCTCCGGAAGACCTTCAGAAATGGGTTGAGGTATTGGGCGCCAAACCCGGCGATCTGATTTTACTTCTTTCAGGAGTAAAAGAAAAAATGCTGAAAGCCATTGGCGACATGCGTCTGAAAATGGCCAATCAGCTGGGACTGCGCGACAAGAATGTGTTCCAGCCATTGTGGGTGGTCGATTTCCCATTGCTCGAATGGGATGAGGATACAGCACGTTTCTACGCCATGCACCATCCCTTTACCGCGCCGAAACCCGAAGATATTGCGCTTCTGGAAACCAATCCGGCAGCCGTTCGTGCCAATGCATACGATTTGGTGATCAACGGTGTTGAAATCGGCGGAGGTTCTGTCCGTATTTTCGACAAGGCGCTTCAGGCAAAAATGTTTGGAATGCTTGGTTTTACTCCGGAACAGGCCGATTACCAGTTTGGGTTCCTGATGGATGCTTTTAAATTCGGAGCGCCGCCACATGCCGGTATCGCCTTCGGATTCGACCGCCTGACATCGATGTTTGCCGGACTGGAAAGTATCCGCGACACCATTGCTTTCCCGAAAAACAACTCTGGCCGCGATGTGATGATGGACAGCCCGTCAACCATTTCTCCGGAACAGTTGGAAGAATTGAATTTGCTGGTAAATCTGAAAGAGAAAAAATAATTTATAGAAACTAAAACAAAGCGGCTGTCTCCTTGGAAACAGCCGCTTTGTTTTTATCATCGAATTGCTGTATTAAAAGAACCCCAGCTCCAGCCGTGCTTCTTCGCTCATCATCGATTTGTCCCAGGGCGGATCAAAGGTCAGTTCAACGTCAACAGTCGCCACATTCTCAACCGCCAAAGCCGCCAGACGCACGTCCTCAACCAGCATATCTGCCACCGGACAGCCGGGAGAAGTCAATGTCATTATGATATTTGCCTGGTTGGCATCGTCAACATCCACATTGTAGATCAACCCCAAATCGTAAATATTGACCGGTATTTCCGGATCATACACGTCTTTCAGACGTTCAATTATCAAATCAATTCTGGTATCCATCACTCAATCTCCTTTTTCTGAAATTCTATTGTATGCAACAGCATAGAGTTTAATTTGTTTGATCATGGCCAATAAACCGTTCGACCGGGTCGGTGAAAGATGTTGTTTCAGACCGATTTCGTCGATAAAAAAAAGTTCATTGTTGAGTATTTCCTGCGGAGTCCGGTTCGAAACAACCCTAAGCAGAAGGGCCACCAATCCCTTCACAATTACCGCATCGCTTTCGCCGCGAAAAATGATTTTCCCATCCTGGAAATCAGAAACAAGCCAAACCCTCGACTGACAACCTTTAATTATAAACTGATCTATTTTATCTTTCGGATCCAAATCTTTCAAATCGTTACCCAACTCAATCAGGTAACTGTATTTATCCATCCAGTCTTCGAAAGCTGAAAACTCCCCGACGATCTCTTTTTGTATTTCGTTTATTGTCATGAACTAAGGCTTAAAGGATGCAAATGTCGTTATTTTTTGTGTTCCTGCAATAAAAAAGGGGTATTAGCGAGGTAAACAAATTGCTAAATTTTTTCAAGCCGATCATGAATGGAAAATATCCTGAAATTTTCGCTCAAAATAGCGCCTTCCCAATTTTGAATGAATCTAAATTACATAGAAGCCATTACCATTGGTATTCAAAAATCGTAACTTTAAGAAATATTACAGTTTTATAAATTCAATTTCACTTTAAAATAATTACACATGGAATTAGCAGGATCACAAACAGAAAAAAATCTGCTGAAAGCATTTGCGGGCGAATCGCAGGCCCGCAACCGTTATGAGTTTGCAGCAAAAGTTGCACAGAAAGAAGGATTGGAGCAAATTGCTGCCCTCTTTTTGGAAACTGCAGAGAACGAACGTTCACACGCCAAACAGTTCTTCAAACAACTGGAAGGACGTATGGTTGAAATTACTGCCACCTATCCGGCAGGAAAAATCGGAACAACAATGGAAAACCTGAAGGCTGCAGCAGATGGCGAACAGGAGGAATGGACAGAATTGTATCCTGAATTTGCCCGCATTGCCGATGAAGAAGGATTCAAAAGAATCGGTTTATTGTTCCGGTCGATTGCAAAAATTGAAAAAGCACACGAAGAACGCTACCGCAAATTGTACCAAAACCTTGAAGAAGGTAAAGTATTTGAGCGCGAAGGAAAAGTTGTTTGGAAATGCCGTGTTTGCGGATTCCTGCACGAATCGGCCAAACCGCCATTGAAATGCCCTGTTTGCGAACATTCACAAGCCTATTTCGAAATCGAAGCCGATAATTTTTAGGCAAAGAAACCGTAGAATTCACAATCAGGAATTCTATCTAAGTTAGCAAAAGAAGAATTTCATAAATTGGAGGTCGCAAATTGTGACCTCCAATTCTAATATTGACTTATTGCTTATAACAATATATTCACACGATGACAATAGAAAACGCCGGTATTTTGATTCCGGACGATATCATTAGTAATAAGATATTTCTAATCAGAGAGGTAAAGGTAATGTTTGATAAAGATCTTGCGGAATTATATGGCGTTTCCACGGGAAATTTAAACAAAGCAGTAAAGCGAAATATTAAGCGTTTTCCCGAAGATTTCATGTTTCAACTTAATAATGAAGAACTCGAAATCTTGAAATTCCAAATTGGAATATCAAGTTGGGGAGGAACGCGGACGCTCCCATATGCATATACAGAACAGGGAGTTGCTATGTTATCTGGAGTGTTGAACAGCGACAGGGCAATCAGCGTCAACATCCAAAAAATGCGAATCTTCACGCGTATAAGACAAATGCTGACAGATACTTTAAGCCTGAAGATAGAAATCGAAGAGATTAAGAAAAAGCTTCAAAATCAGGACAAGAACATTGAGCTTGTATTTAATTACCTTGACGAACTGATCACTAAACAAGAAGAAGTTAAATCCCGCAAGCCAATAGGATATAAAAAACAGAACTGATTTTTAGGGTGAAAATTAACCACGGATTTCACAGATTATCACAGATTTTAATCTGCGTAAATCCGTGAAATCCGTGGTTGAAAATTTTACTTCAGATTTTTAATTCTTTCCATCGCATCCAGCACATTGGCCCGGTCGGCAAACGCTGAAAAGCGGAAATAACCTTCGCCTGACGGGCCAAATCCGGAGCCGGGTGTACCGACCACATTGGCTTCGTTCAACAGCTTGTCGAAAAAATCCCATGATTTCATGCTGTCAGGAGTTTTAACCCAGACATAAGGCGCATTCACGCCTCCAAACACGGTGAATCCGGTTTCTTTCAGACTTTCTCGCATGATTCGGGCATTTTCGAGGTAATAATCAACCACTTCTTTTACCTGTTTTTTGCCTTCTTCAGTATAAATTGCAGCGGCAGCTTTCTGCACCGGATAAGATACTCCGTTGAATTTGGTGGTATGGCGGCGGTTCCAAAGTGGTTTTACGGGATGGGCATTTCCTTCGCTATCAAATGCTTTCAGTTCTTTCGGAATAACTGTAAATGCGCAGCGGGTTCCGGTAAAACCGGCGGTTTTCGAGAAGCTGCGGAATTCGAGTGCAACTTCTTTTGCACCTTCAATTTCAAATATCGAATGGGGAATCGAATCGTCGGTAATGTAGGATTCATAAGCTGCATCGTACAGAATAATGCATTTATTGGCGTGGGCATAGTCCACCCATTTTTTCAGTTCTTC
>CAMDGL010000342.1 GCA_945897845.1 Chitinophaga pinensis
CATATACCTGAACTTGTCCTTCCCGGGATCATTGTAATTCAGTAGATCAAAGTAAAATACAGGATTATTTTCGGAATGTTTAAGTTTAAAACTCCCTATTGGAAGCGAAGTCCAGGAATCTAGTCCTTTTTTCAGAATACTATCAACTGATGTATGATTGATTTCCATAGCCTTCAAAACGACTTTGCCCGATTTTACCTGAGAGGAAAGAAATTTTTTTGTATCCAGCCGGATAAGCTGGTCATCGACTCCAATCCAAAGATTGCATTCCGCATCCAATACAGCCCTTCTTGAAGCTTGGCCAATATATCCATTTTCCTCATCCATAAAACGGATAATGTATTTGTTCGATTGATAAAGCGAGTCGAGGTCGATGCAGTTTAATCCGAGGTTTGTACCAGCCCACAATTTACCCTTTTGGTCGGCCACCAGCCATATAATGCTGTTACCATGCAATCCCCTATCACTTGTAATCCGGTAGTCAATTTTCAGTTTTTGGTTTGAATAAGTGGCAATACATATTTCGCCGGTATTGGAACCAAATATTACACGACCATGTACGTCAAAGCAGATGTCGTTCAGGTTATTGCTTATGGTGGAATCGGTTTTATTGAAATTAACCAGTTGCAATCCTTTGCTCATCCACAATCCATTTTCCCAGGAAGCGTACCAGACCTGATTACCTTTCTTCGCCAGCCGGGACACATTTTTTGGTTCTTTGTTTTCATCAAAGTAGCTGTATAAGTCAGGAGATAAATGAACAGAATTGTCAAGTCCATAACGATTAGCTTTACAATTCGGATTTATTGCGGTTGCGCCCCAAACGCTTAATATTAACGTATCTCCCATTGAAGCAAATTCGCCCAAAGCCCCATCGATTCCCAGGTAATCTGTTTTATTGTTTTTTTCATCATAACGAAAGAGTCCCAGTTCGCTTGAATAGATTTTCGAATGGTCAGTATCTTCAATAATCTTATTGAAATTAAAATCAGTCCGCTCAACAAAATCCGGGATGTTGTCAGTATCCATGTTTTTGGCTGCAAGCATAGTTGAAGCCATGTGGGGAAAAGCGATTTGTCTTTTATCGTTCCAAAACTTCCGGTAGGCTGTAATCATCGGTCGTTTGTTGAAAAATGAAAAGCTGCCGTCAGTCTGCATTCTGACCAATTCACGGTTACCCGAAATCCATAGTCTATTCTTTGAATCCAGGAACACGTTATTTATATTCTGCTGCTCAAGATTAAAATAAGAAGCGGGAAAGTTGGTAATGAAGGAAAAGGGGACCGCGAATAAACCTTCGTTCAACGTGCCGATCCAAAGGATATCCTGTTCGCGGTCGTAAAAAACGGTCCAGATTTCGCGGTCGGTGATGCCAAAAGACGCTTTGTAATTTCTGAAAATTTTCCCGTCGTACCTGAAAATTCCACCCTTGAAATCCATGTTTTGATAGGACCAGGCTGCCAGCCACAAATCGCCCCTTTTGTCTTCGGTAATACCGAAGACCTGGCCCAAGGTATCATTCTGAAGCATTCCATTCTTATTATATATCAAAACTCCTTTGGTCATATTTGAAAATACAGTATCGCCCTTCGAACTTAGGTAAACGGAAAAGCTATAATTGGGGTAGTGTTTCCCATTGTCGTTCACGCTAATAATTCTATTTTTATCAGGATAAAAGCGGAGGGGATTAATAAAACCATAAGAAGTGACGTAAATGAATTTTCCGGCATCGGCCAAACCGGTAACGGTACTTCCATTTTCCTTATTAAAAGTATCCTCTGTGGAAGATGTAATGGTGTTGCCTTTGATAGTGCTGACCCCTCCCTGGCATCCTGCAATAAGGCAATGAAAGTTTTTTGAATATAAAAGTACGCGGATACGATCATCAACAAGGCCATCCTTTTTTGTGAACCTTTCGAATTTGAGGCCATCGTATTTGTAAAGCCCATCTCCATAACTTCCGAACCATAAATTGCCTTCCTCATCTTCTGCAATCGCCCATACCTGATTGGCGGTCATCCCTTCCGCAGGTTTATATATCCTGAAAGATTTGCCGTCGAAAGTACACAGACCGGCATCGGTGCCGATCCATAACAAACCGCGTGTGTCTTTGTAAATGCATCGGATGGCCATGCTGGGCAGACCTTCGTGCATTGTAAAATGTCGGGTGGGGTAATTCTGTGCCGACAGCAATAACGGATTCAGGCATAAAAATAGCAGAAGCCAACGACCTGACAGTTGCCGGAGAACATTAAAACTACTTGCCAATTTGTCCATTATCTCGCCCGATTTTATATTCTCCCCAACTTTTCAAATTCAATATTCTTATCTATTCGTCAGCGCCTGAATAAAGTCATCGTTTCGACGGGTGGCTACATCCAGTTTGGTACCATTCTCCAGCACAACATGAAAACCTTCAGCCCTGCTGTATGTCTTGATATAATTCAGGTTTACCAGGTGGGACTTGTGTATCCTGTAAAATATTTCGGCGGGCAGTAACTGTTGCACCAGGTTGAGCGGCTTAGAGATCAGCAGCTTTCCACCGTCGATGGTAAAAACATTTGTGTAATTCTCATCCGCTTCACAATACATGATCGAATTGACTTTTTCAAGCTGAAATCCGCTGAATGTGGGAAGTGCAACTTTCTTTACAACTGGAGAAGCCGGATTCAGAACATTGATCAGTTTCTCAATATTCTCAACATTGATTCCCGACATCTGACGTTTTTCATACAAAGCAATGGCTTCTTTCAGGTCATCAAAACCAACAGGTTTCAGGATATAATCGAGCGCTGCCACTTTTATGGCTTTGATAGCATATTCTTTGTACGCCGTGGTGAAAATAACCGAAAATTTAACCTGTTGAAAGTAATTGAAAATATTAAAACCACTCTCCTCCTGCATCTCGATATCGAGAAATACCAGATCGGGATTGTGTTTATAAATGGCGAAAACACCTTCTTTCAGCGATTCTGCCTTACCCAAAACCTTTACCTTTTCCGGAAAATAACGGGAAAGCATCAACTCCAATGCATCCCTGGCAGGTTTTTCATCGTCAACAATAATACAGTTGATCATATTTTAGGTTTTGGTATTGGTACAAATATCGCAAATATTGTCATCGAAGCTCAGAGGCAGTGTAAATTTAAAACTGCTGCCGTTTCGAACTTTACTTTCCACCCAAATTCTTCCTCCATGCATTTCGACAAATTCCTTACAAAGCAACAAACCCAAACCTGTTCCCCGTTCATTTTCTGTACCCCTTGTGGATTTGACACCATCAATTTGGAATAATTTCGCAATTCTATTTTTATCAATGCCAATCCCATTGTCCTTCACTGTTATGGTCAACATATTTTGAGATGTTTCAGAAGAAATAATAATTTTACCACCCTTATCCGTAAACTTTATTGCATTCGAAATCAGGTTTCTCAACACGGTATTAATCATTAATTTATCAGCATCAATCGAAGTACTTTCAACCGATTCACTGGTAATTGTGATTGCCTTTTGCGAGGCGGCATCCTTTAAATAATTTTTCACTTCAGCGATAAGTGTCGCAATTTCAAGACTCTCTATTTCAGGCTCCACTGCACCTGTCTGAGAAAGTGACCAATCAAGCATATTTTTCAATAAATCAGCATGTTGAATTGCAGCTTCCTGAATGATTGAAGCATAGTTTTTCAGGTCTTCGAGGTTATTTTCCCTTACGCATTGTACCAAAATTCCACTATAGCCTATGATTGCACTGAAAGGGCTTATCAGGTCATGAGCAATTATAGAAAACAACTTCAGCCTCCTTGAATTCAGTGTTTTCAAATGACTTACACTTATTAAAAGTGCTTGCTCTGTATGTTTTCGGACTGTAATGTCCTCAAAAATGGCAATGAAATATCCTTTGCTTACAACATTTACTGAAACAGAAAGCCATGTTTTCAAAAAACCATAATAAAACTCAAATTTCTGTGATTCTCCTGTCAAAGCGACTGAATTGCAAATACATATCAACACCTTATTCTCCGGAAACACATCTTTGGCCTGACAGCCTACTACGCATTTCATTCCGGCTAATTTCTCAAACGCCGGATTAACCTCTAAAAAAAGAAAATCAGTTGGAATATCATTTTCAAAAATCGTTTGACAATAAATGAAACTGTTTATCGCATTTTCGAATAAAGAAAAACAACTACTGCCTATTCGCTGTGGATCAACATCTTGCTTTAGAATACCATTGATGCAGATTAATTCAGGATCACAAAATTCAACCTCATTACACATTTTCAGCATTTTTCGTTTATTTAAATTGCCTTGACTACATTATCCGGAAACAATTTTAATACATCTGTTACAAAAACATTTGACCGATGTACAAGCGTAGCCTTTTTGAAGATTAACGCCGGCTTTAAATGATTTAACGCAAAAATTGAGGTTTGATATTTTATAAATGAGTGATGACTATTCATTCAAAATTAAACGAAATCCATACGAATAATTTTAGAGATAACTCATTTCCAGTCACTCGCTGGCAGAAAACTGGCAAATTGAAAATTTAGGTGGAATTTATTGAAGGAGAAATAGAATTTTCGTTGGAGCCAACTCCTTGCAGATGAAAAATATTTATATATTTGTCGCCTCGAAAGGGGGATTAGCTCAGTTGGCTAGAGCGTTTGACTGGCAG
>CAMDGL010000343.1 GCA_945897845.1 Chitinophaga pinensis
GCTGAAGTTGAATCGGACAAAGCAACTTTAACTTTGGCCGCCAGTGAAAACGGACAGATAAAGATTTTAATTCCTGAAGGTGAAACCGTGGCTGTGGGAACCATTGCCTGCACCATCGACCCAAGTGTTGTTCCTGAAATGAAAACTGAGAAACAACCAATTGCCTCTGAACTCTTCCCGGAACCCAAAGTTGCTGTTGAAGCCAAATCTTCAAAAAGCAGTATTACTGAAGTAACTGCCATTCCGGAAACATCAAATGTTAAAATCACTCCGGTTGCCCACAAAATGATGGAAGACAATCACCTTTCGATGGAAGAAGTGCTGAACGGTTTGCACCGCATTTCGAAAAGCGACATTGAAGCGGTGCTGGCTTCGGCAAGTTCAGCCACCAAATCTGTCGGCAAATCGCTTGCTGAGCCGGTCGAAGCGTCACGCGCTGTGAAACGTGAGAAAATGACCATGTTGCGACGTAAACTGAGCGAACGTTTGGTGGCAGTCAAAAATGAAACTGCCATGCTCACCACTTTCAACGAAATTGACATGAGCCGGGTGATGGAAATGCGTTCAAAACTTCAGAATAAATTTGTTGAAAAACATGGATTGAAGCTGGGTTTCATGTCAATATTCACCAAAGCGGTTGCTGAAGCCATGCAATTTCATCCATCTATTAATTCGCAAATCAGTGGCGAAGAAATAATTTCTTCTGAATTCGTGGATGTTGGTATCGCCGTTCAAACTCCCAAAGGTTTGATGGTTCCGATTGTCAGGAATGCCGAAAGCAAAACCATCGCAGCAATTGAACTCGAAATTAAAGAACTGGCAGAAAAAGCGAGGACAAAGAAAATCAGCGTTGAAGAACTTACCGGGGGAACATTTACAATCACCAATGGGGGAACATTTGGCTCATTGCTTTCGACCCCGATCATTAATCCACCCCAATCGGCTATTCTCGGAATGCACAACATTGTCGATCGTCCGGTAGCAGTAAACGGACAAGTAGTAATCCGGCCAATGATGTATGTCGCATTGTCCTACGATCACCGCATCATCGACGGGAAAGATTCGGTTGGTTTCCTGGTTAAAGTGAAGGAATTGATTGAAAATCCTGAAAGAATGCTTACCGGAGGACGTAATCCGGAGGAAGTATTGTTGGGGCTATAAACGATATTAACTTTTCCAAAGTTTTATACAGTTTATTAAGCTTTGGAAAAGTTGTTTATCGACTGGTAAAGTTGTTGTTTTCTACTTCAATTTTTGGCCGAAAGGAATGGTAAATCCAAGCCATGGGAAAGCAAAAAATCCATCCATATCCGAACCAATAGGTATTCCAACTCCAAAATCGAGTCCGAAGTGTCTGATAATTCTTCGTCCCCCGATCATCGTTAATAAACCGAAATTGTCAGAATTTATTATCAGATAATTCTCTGTCATCAAATAGCCATTTGCTCCGGTTCGAATCATGCCGCCAATATTTATTAATGGTGTACTTGCAAATTCACCACCACCAAATCCGTAACCCAATCCAACTGTGATGTTTTTATCCTTCGATCCGAAAGTGCTGATTCCATAAACAATTCCGGCAGAACCCTGCTCACCGATGACAGTTCCTATCAGTGCACCTCCTCCAAGATTAATCTTGTCTTTCACCACCGGAACCGAATATTTTAAGGTAATCCATACCGGGGTAGAAGTTCCTTGAAAAAGGAACAATGGCATCATGCCTATACCTGCCGAAAAATGATCAGTCAATCCATATACCGCCTGGTTGAAAAGAACCCAGACATTCTGGTAATAGCCTTCACCTTTTTTCAGACTGTATCCATTCGGTGACCAGAAATAGCGGGTTGACTGGGGATTTTCGAGCCAGTATCTTCCGTCCTTTATTTTGGTTGCGGTAAGTTGGGTAATTCTTTTTACTTCGCTACGGGGGATGCTTATTTCACCGAGTTTGTCGGTTTTTATCCTGATTGTTTCGGGCGTCTGTTCAAGGATGATTCCGATGTATTCATTGCCATCAATTGTTTCAACCTGGCTTCTTATCGAATCCTGACTGTTTTGAGCATTTGTTTGAAGCGAAAAACCAATCAGACAGAATGTAATGAATACAAATTCAAGTAAATTTTTCTTCATCATTGAAATGTTTTAGTGTTTAAACTACAAGTAATAACCAGTTTTCTGAAGTAAAGTTCACAGGGAAGGACCAGTCCGGGCTAAGGACTGAAAATAACAATTGCATTGATATTTTTTTATATTGCTCCATAACAAATATTGGTGACCAGTTGAGTTTTGTTCATCTACATGAAAAACTTGTATAGTTTAACCTCTACGAGGTTTTTGTATTCGGCACTGGATTTTTCTACAAAACTTAATCTTCCCGATTTTCATCGGGACAAGCTCTACGGAGAATTTTCCACGTAGCGGATGACGTATTGTAGATCAATATAAATATTGTATCAATTTTCTGCGTAGCGGATAAACTCCAACAAGTAGGAAGTAATCAGTTGAAAATATTAAGCTACAAACTTTTCCGGCGTTTTATAAAGCTTATGAAACTCCGGAAAAGTTCTTTATTGATTGGAAATGTTTTTATTATAAAAAAAGCCACCCGCATGTGAGGACGGGTGGCTGTATCTGTTTGAAAAATGTTTAACTCTTTGTTTATAAACGATTAATAAATTACTCTGAAACTACTTCAAAACCCAATTCAACAATTACTTCTTTGTGTAATTTGATTTTGGCGGTGTAGTTTCCGATCTCTTTTACACTTTCATCAGAAATCATGATCTGTTTGCGATCGATTTCAAATCCTTTGGCATTGATAGCCTCGGCCAGCATGATGGTATTCACCGAACCGAAAATTTTTCCGGTGGTGCTGGTTTTTGCTCCAATAACAAGTTGAACAGTTTTGAGTTTTTCAGCAATTTCCAAAGCTAAATCTTTCAATTTTGCTTGTTTGTGTGCTTTCTGTTTGGTGTTTTCGGCCAATACTTTTTTAGCCGATTCGGTGGCGATAATAGCCATCTTCTGTGGTATCAAAAAGTTACGTCCGTGTCCGCTTTTAACGGTAACCAGATCGTCTTTTGATCCTAATCGTGCAACATCCTGCAATAATATAACTTCCATTTTTTCAGCTTTAAAATTATTTCATCATATCAGTAACATATGGAAGTAACGCGATATGACGTGCCCTTTTAACTGCTTTTGCCACTTTACGTTGGTACTTCAAAGAGGTTCCGGTGATACGGCGTGGTAAAATTTTACCTTGCTCGTTTAAGAATTTTTTCAGGAATTCACCATCCTTGTAGTCGATGAATTTGATTTTGTTCTTTTTAAAGCGACAATACTTTTTCTTTTTGATTTCAACCGACGGTGGGGTCAAATACCTGATTTCACTTGAATTTGCTGCCATAATTTAGTTCTCCTTTTCAGTTTTAGCTTTGGTTCTGCTGATTCTTTTTTCGCTGTAAGCAACGGCATGTTTATCCTTACTGAAAGTCAGGAAACGGATAATGCGTTCGTCGCGTCTGAATTGAGTTTCCAACGTTTTTGCAAACGTAGGTTCTGCGGCAAATTCGATGAGTTGATAAAACCCTGTCGATTTTTTTTGAATGGGATAAGCTAATTTGCGCAATCCCCAGTCCTCTTCATTGACAATCTCACCACCGTGTTCGGTAATGATGTCCCTGAATTTTTTTACCGTTTCCTTTACCTGAATATCAGATAAAACGGGAGTAACGATGAAAACGGTTTCATACTGGTTTTTCATAAAACATCTAAATTAATTAAACATGAATACTTTATACCTAAATTTAGGTCGCGCAAAATTAGAAATATTTTGCTATTATTCAAACATGTAAGTAATAATTCGTCTTTTTAAATAGCTGCATGGCAGTGATCTCTTTGTTATTTCGGAAATCTTACCTAAACCCTATTGGTAAAGTATTTTTACACAGCCACTGAGTCTTCCGGCAAGCAGTTATAGTATCTGCGTTTTTTCTTATAAGGGAATCTGAAAAGCTTGATTATTATGGTTTCAAATAATCAGGAATTTTAGACTATTTTTCCTTCTTGGTAAAGATAGAAAGTGCGTAAATTGATTTGCTTTCCTTTTCTTCAACCGGTGCATTTTTACCCTGCCATTTCAGCATATAAGCCGGAATACTTGCCAGAATAAATCCTAAAACCAACAGTAGCATAAATAAAAGATTGTTCCCGATTTCTTCGATAAGAATAAACGAAAGTACTATGATCATCGCATTTACAGCAATAATAATTGAACTTGCAGCAAGGTGGTGTCCTCCGGTTAATTTGAGCAAATTGTGATGAATGTGGTTCATGTCGGGCGAAAATGGTGAGCGTTTTTGTAATGTCCTGATTATGAAAACCCTGAGAGTATCGATAACAGGGACAATTATTATTGACAGGGCAATTGCACTGGACCCGAGTGTGGCCGTATTCGATAGTGGTGTGAATTCGATGAAATGAATGGTAATTGTAGCAACAATAACTCCGAGAATAAGAGAGCCTGTATCGCCCATGAAAATTTTATTGGCGTGCCCAAAAACATTGTACAGGAAAAATGCGATTAAACTTCCTGTTAAACTGAAACAAGTAAGTGCATAAATGTAATCACCGGCAGTCAGAAACAACAATCCAAAAACGGCTGAAATGAC
>CAMDGL010000344.1 GCA_945897845.1 Chitinophaga pinensis
TGATTATTAAGTGTTCTCATGGAACTCACATGCCAGTAGATTTCCACTTCGAACTATATTTTCATTCTTTTTTGCGCCGCTACCTTTGAAATCATTTCTGCGGCATGTTCGTTTCATGATAGAATATCTTTTTTATTGAATTTGAACAAGGCAATGCCAAGCAGGCCGGCAATATGGACGACCAGCACAACCACTGAATTGATGATATCCTGTTTGGGAACAGGGTCGTCGAAAAAACTGCGCCATGAAGCCATGTGTGTGGTAAACAGCAATGGCCTGATGGAATCGAAAACCGGCACATCCAAAGTACCTATGATCGTAAAAAGAATGATTATTGCCATGGTGGTCACAATCGGCCCGATTGAATTATCCGTAAAACACGAAAGCGTTATCGACAGGGTTGCGATGGTGACCAAAGCCAGGTAAGCAATCCCGAATCCGCTTAAAAACCGCCACAATACATCATCACTTTTTAGGATAACCAGTCCGTCGCTTTTAAGGATCATCATATCGCCATGGCCGAAAAGAAACCAGCCTAATCCCAATGCCATTACTCCGAGCCATACAAGTATCAGCAGCGTGTAGGCATTTCCGGCCAGAAATTTTGATAGCAGCAGTTGGGTCCGTGAGATGGGTTTTGTCGCCAACATGCGCAAACTTCCCATGTCGGCTTCGCCCGATACCAGATCGCCGGTAACAAGGGCTACCAAAAGTGGAATCTGAATGATCAGTGTTTGAAGAATGATGAATGCCATCAGGTTACCATTGAGTACATTTCCCTCGAACGAAAGTGTTTGTTCGAACGATGCCGTAATAAATGAAATGTAGGTAAGTCCATCAATTTTCATGGCAAAAAGGATGACGCTTACCAGCGCGGTAATCGCGGCCAGACCAATATAGGAACGCGGTTTTGCCGCGATTTTTATGAATTCGTTATAAGTGCTTTTCCAGAACATCTTTGCCTACTAATTTTAAAAAATAATCTTCGAGTTTTCGTTTTGAATCAATCCCAAACACTTTCACTCCGTTTTCAGTAAGCAGTTGGTTTATTTGCGGTATATCCTGATGTGAAATGTGCAATTGCAGAATGTTTTTTTCGGTGCTGCCAACTGCCGTTGATTGGAGTTTTTCGCTGATAATCTGACTGGCTTTTTCGGGCTGGTCAACTTCAAAATACACAATTAAATCCTGACTGGTAAGCAGTTCGCTCACATTGCCTTGTACAATTGAATTTCCTTTGGAGATGATTACCATCCGGTTGGCAATAATTTCAATTTCAGACAATATGTGCGACGAGAGCAGGATCGTTTTGTTTCGCTCCGTTTTCAGCTGAAGTATCAGGTTACGGATGTCAATACTCCCTTGCGGATCGAGGCCGGTGTTTGGTTCATCGAGTATGATCAGATCCGGATCGTGCAAAATGGTTTGGGCAATGCCAAGCCGCTGTTTCATCCCATGCGAAAAATGCCCAACTTTGTCTTTCTCCCTGCCTTTTAGTCCAACAAATTCAATCATCTCATGAATTCTTGACTTTGAAACAGTGGCTCCTGAAATACGTGCAAAAATTTCGAGGTTCTTTTCTGCTGAAAGGTATTTGTAAAAATCAGGTTTCTCTACAATGCAACCAATCCTCGAAAGAATGTAACTTCTGTTGCCGTGCAGCGGCCTGCCAAAAAGGTTAATTTCGCCTGAAGTTGGTGTGATTAGTGAAAGCATTGCCCGGATGGTGGTGCTTTTTCCTGCTCCGTTTGGCCCGAGAAACCCAAAAACATCTCCGCGATATACATCAAAACTTACATCCTCCACAGCAGTAAATTTGCCAAATTGCTTTGAAAGATGCTTTACCTCTACAATTTTTTCGAACATATTCTATTTTGCCTTTTTTTGTCCGGAGAATTTAAACTGCCCCGAAGCCTTGATGCTTCAAACAAGCGCAATCATTTTTTGTTTAAACATTTCTGCACAATGTCGAACAGAGGAGCCAGTAATACTGAAACTGGTCTTCATAGTGGTGAACTGTTAAAGGTCGAACTTTTAAATGCTTTTGGATCAGTCAATTTGTGTGTATTGATACCTAATTCCATTTTGGACTTCTGTTCATTATCCGATAGTCCTTTGGAGTTGATTTAATTTTATTTCTGAAATGCCTCGAAAAATAATTACTGTCGCAAAAGCCAGCCTGATAGGCAATTTCTTTAACAGTCAAATCGATCTTGCTTAGTAACTCCATTGCATGTTGCATCCGAATATCAACAAGGTATTCAGTTCAGTAGAGGAGTTGGTGGTTCCGTCAGTTTTGCTGAAACAATGAGTACATTTAAAGGATGGAAAGTAGTACTGAATCATAAGGATTCGTGGAATCGGTAAATAAAGATATTCAAAAGAATTTTAATGGAAATATTTGTCTAATTCAAGTAGTTTTGGAGTATAAAATATGAACTGAACTGATACTAAATTTAACGCCCAATGAAAAATAGATTACATCTGTTTACTCTTTTTGTTTTCACATTTTTGCTTATCCGGGGATCGGTATATGCTCAAATCCCGGCCGGAGGAACTATTGTAAATTCAGTTTCAGGAACCACTTACAAGAAAATTGGCAAAGGAACTTTGACACAGGTTTCAGTCACTGGCCAGCCTTTTGAACAAGCACTTCGGTATGCAACAGGAACTGACATTCTGAATTTCTGGGATGCCCAGATTCAATTTCCGTCGGTTGTTGGAATTGCTGAAAACGATGTTATTTTGGTTGCATTTTATGCCCGAACAATCACTTCTGTTCAGGAAACAGGGGAAGGTGCTGTTAATGTAGTCATTGAGAATGCAACAACTTACGCTAAGGAAATTTCAACAAAGCTCACAATAGGCAAAGAGTGGAAACAGTATTATGCATCGGTTAAATGCAAGTCAACCTGGACCACAGAGCTGACGCGTTATGCTTTATTTACTGGTTACGCGTCACAAACCATTGAAGTTGCTGATGTCAAATTTTTGAATTACAACAATTTACTTACATTAAACGATTTGCCGGTTACTGAAATTACCTATACGGGTCAGGCTGCAGATGCGGCATGGCGGGTTGCAGCGGCCGATCGGATCGACCAGATTCGAAAAGGGAAAGTGGAAATTGTGGTAAAGGATCAGCTTGGAAATGTGGTGAAGGATGCTGCAGTTTCCATCGAAATGGTCAGGCATAAGTTTGGCTTTGGAACTGCCATTCCGGCCAGTGTTTTTCTGTCAAATTCTGTTTTCAGGAATAAAGTCTATGAACTTTTTAATGAGGTTGTTTTCGAGAACGACTTGAAATGGCCTCAGTTTAATCCCAATTCAACGCTTAATCTCCGCAAAGCACTTGATTCGCTCGACCGTCATAAGATACCAGTTCGCGGTCACAATGTGATTTGGCCATCATGGAAACATACGCCAACCTCCTTGAAAGCCCTGGAAACAAATCCGGTTTCTTTGCGCACCACCATCGAAAAACACATTGATGAGGTTACCCAATTTACAAAAGGAAGGTTGAATGACTGGGATGTAATTAATGAGCCTTATTCAGAAAAGGATATAATGGCTATTTTGGGCGATGAGGTAATGGCCGACTGGTTTAAAAGGGTTCGGCAAAACGACAGTGCAGTTAAACTTTACCTGAATGATTATGCAATTCTAAGTGGAGGCGGATCGGATACCAAAAAGCAGGATTATTATTACAATCTGGTGAAGTATATCGATGAAAAAGGTGGAAAGGTTGACGGAATTGGGATGCAGGGACATTTCGGAAGTGATCTCACCTCCATCACCAAAGTATATTCCATTCTTGAACGCTTTGCTACTTTGGGAAAGGAGATTAAGATTACCGAGCACGATATAAATGTTTCTCAAAGGGCTGTGCAGGCTGAATATACCCGTGATTTTATGACCATCGTTTTTAGTCATGAAGCAGTAAAATCCTTCCTTTCTTGGGGCTTTTGGGCCGATAGTCACTGGCTGCCCGATGGTGCATTTTTCAATTCCGACTGGATCATCAGACCACATGGTGAAGCATACAAAGAGCTGGTATTTAATCAGTGGTGGACAAAAAAAACAGATAAAACTACCGATTCGCAGGGAAATGTATCGTTCGAAGGATTTTTGGGTACTTACAAATACACGGTAAAATCAGGTGGAAAAGAAAGTGCCGGCACATTTGTACTCAACAACTCCAAACAGAGTGGTATTGCAAATCCGGTCGTACTGAAAATGGATAATTATACGGTGGGCGCTTCACTGCCCATTCAAGATCAGCATACTCTAAAGATCTATCCCAATCCGTGTAAAGGTTCGTTTATAGTGGAAACATCGGGCATGAACAATGAACCAGCAAGTGCCGAGCTTTTCAATTCTCTCGGACAAAGGATATTGGTCAGGCCATTGGATAAAGTTTCCGGAAAAACATGCATCAGGCATGAAACTCCCGGAATCTATACCCTGCGTGTCAGCAATCAAAAAGAAATGAAGGTTTTTAAAATCATCGGGAACTGATATTAAATGAAGATTTTATAATTTACAATTGAATACAGTCTGAACAACAAAACCTGGACGCAGATTGGCAGCGTGCTCGACGGAAAACATTTGAACACGAAGATTTCAGGAAGTTAAATAGGAGATTTATGGCTTGTATGCCTTTGCTAAAAC
>CAMDGL010000345.1 GCA_945897845.1 Chitinophaga pinensis
GTTGCCACTAAAATGGCGGCACCGGTTGGCGTGGTTGCTTCGTGCTGAACCAAACCCAATTTCACCGGAACATTTTCCACGATCAAGGCGGTTGCCGGAGCCGGAACAGGCATGATTCCGTGTGCACATTTTACGGTTCCGCCGCCTAACTGGATGGGCGAGGAGAGTACTTTGTCCACTTTCAGGAAATCGAGGCAAATGGCAGCCCCAACGATATCGGCAATCGAATCAAGTGCGCCGACTTCGTGAAAATGAACGCGTTCAACTGCAATCGAATGGACCTTGGCTTCGGCAAAAGCGATGAGTTTAAATATCTTCAGCGAGTTTACTTTCACCGTTTCAGAAAGGGTGCTATTGTTAATGATTTCTTCTACATGGCGCAGGTGGCGGTGTTTTTCATTATCAGGATTCTCCACAATTACTTCCGCTTTGGTACCCGAAATTCCCCTTCGAAGGTCTTTTGTAATTTCGAGATGAAACCCTTCGATGTTCAGCTTTTGCAGTTCGCTTTCAAGATAGGCGGCATCAACACCAAGGTCGATCATTGCTCCAAGGTTCATGTCACCGCTTATTCCGGCGAAACAATCGTAATACAATATTCTCATTTTTCAGCTTTTTAAAGTGGTTATTACGCGGTTCATCTTTCCTGAAATCAATCCTTCCTGATCAATTTCGCAATGTTCAAAACCAAGAGCGGTGATTTTTCTTACAACCTCATTCTGAACCAGGCGAAGTTTCAACAAATCTTCTTTGTGAACTTCAACTTTGCCGTACGTTCCGTAATGCCGCACCCGCACATCGGCAAAACCGTAACTATTCAGAATTTCTTCGGCAGCTTCAATCTGTTTCAGTTTCTTAATAGTAACCGTCTGGTTATAAGGTATCCGTGAGCTTAGGCAGGGGCTGGCAGGTTTGTCCCAATTGGGGAGTTGAAAGTATTTTGCAATCTGACGGATTTCTTCTTTCGATATTTTACAATCGACCATCGGTGATTGTACCTCAAACTTTTTCGCGGCATCGATACCCGGACGGTAGTCACCCAAATCGTCGGCATTGGTTCCGCTCAGCACTTCGAATCCCGGATATTTCCCGCAAATTTCACTCAAATCGTGAAACAGATGTTCCTTGCAAAAATAGCAGCGGTTGATCGGATTTTGGTTGTAGCGTTCATCTTCAAGTTCGTTGGTTACAATTACTTCCAGATGAATGTCAAACTGTTCACAAAAATCTTTGGCCTCCAGAAAGTCGCGGTTTTTCAGGCTTTCAGAATTCGAAATCACCCCAATCGCATTTTCTTTTCCCTGAAATTTGCGGGCAAGGTAAAGCACCAGAGTTGAATCGATTCCACCTGAAAAAGCGACAATCGACCCTTTTCGTTTGCCAAACCATTCTTCGAGTGCGAGTAATTTATCGGTGAGTTTAGAAGTAATATTTTCCATTAATATATAGTTTTATTTAGTCGGCCCTGCTCATGCTTAACTTGCCATGAAACAGCCCTTTAATCGAAATCAATGAGTCTGACAACGCTGTCAGCTTATTGGCTGTACCTTTTACCGCAATAATTTCCAACCACTTATTTGTCTCAAGCATAAACCGTTGCGATGATAATACTTCGAAATGGTAGTTTTCGAGAACTGTTGCTATTTGATTGAGGATATCTCTTTTTTTTGGGTCGAACAACAAGGTTATTGCACCGGCAACCTGATTGTTACATTGCCATTTTTGCTCAACAATATTTTTGTTAATCAACTGACGGATAGCTTGTGAGCGATTGGTGAAATGGTTTTCTTTCACATATTCGTCGAGCGCTTCGAGCAAAGGTTGTTCTATTGAAATACCGAAACGGGTGACTGACATGATAACATGATTTTTATAAAAGGTAACACCTTGTAAAAATAGTATTTTTACTGAATGTTTTATGCTTGTTATTTCGAAATCTCCAGCATCCTGAAAATAGGTATTTGCGCTTTCCGGATTACTTCATCTGAAAGAGTTACTTCAGGAAGTTCGTGTTTAAGGCATATGTATAATTTCTGAAGACTGTTCAGTTTCATGTAGGAGCAATCGTTGCATCCACAGGTAGAGTCGATTGAAGGTGCCGGAATGAATATTTTATCCGGGCAGGTTTTTTTCATCTGGTGCAGAATGCCGCTTTCAGTGGCGACAATGAATTTTTTAGAGGCACTTTTTTCAGCGTAATTCAGCAAGGCAGTGGTCGATCCGATGAATTTGGCCACTAGTAAAACCGGCTTTTCACATTCCGGATGGGCAATAAATTCGGCATCGGGATGTTGGTCCATCAATTCTATGATTTTTTCAACCGAATACTTTTCATGCACCATGCAGGCGCCATCCCAAAGCACCATGTCGCGTCCTGTAAGACTGTTGATGTAATTGCCGAGGTTTTTATCAGGAGCGAAAATCAGTTTCTGTTCAGGAGGAAAACTGTTTACAATTTTCAATGCATTGGCTGATGTGCAAACCACATCGGTCATGGTTTTCAGGTCGGCCGTGCAATTGATGTACGATATCACCTGATGATCGGGATATTGTGCTTTAAATTCAGCGAACTTTTCAGCAGGGGCTGAGTCAGCCAGCGAACAACCGGCCTTTAGGTCAGGTAAAATTACTTTCTTTGACGGATTGATGATTTTTGCTGTTTCTGCCATAAAGTGAACGCCTACAAAAACGATCAGATCGGCAGTCGTTTTTGCCGCTTCCTGAGCCAGACCAAGACTATCGCCAACGTAATCGGCAATGTCCTGGAGGTCGCTATCGACATAATAATGGCTGAGAATGACCGCATTCTTTTCTTTTTTCAAGCGGTTGATTTCATCCACCAGTTTCAGTTCAGGGCTGACCGACTCTTCAATATATCCTTTTTCATCAAGCATTTGCCTGATTTCTATTTCTTCCATCTCACGAAAAATATAGTTCCTGCTCAAAATTAGGTTGCAAAAATATTAAAATATAAAAGAAAAACACCTCAGTGTATGAATTGTTTGGCAACAGTTTCGCTGGGGAGCTATATGGAAATCGATGGCGATATCATTTTAATTGAAAAATAAAATGATTAACGAATTAAGATTTTAATATTTATTAACATTTTATCAATGGTCTTCCTGTTGATAACTCACCTTACACAAAATCAGATTAAATAGTAATTTTCAAGATTAAACAAAGCCTTATGTTCTTGCCTTAATTACGAAATTGATTGAATAGTATCTTAATCGTTTTGTCACAAATTGATAACATTATAGTAAGAAACAAGTAAAATTAATAATATATCAAATAACGTTCTTTGTCCAGAAATTTAAAATCAAATTGTCTATGAAAAGTATGCTAAAAGTTTTTTTAATGCTAATTGCGTTCTTCATGGTAACCATTTCAGGGTTTTCGCAGGTAACAACCTCGGGGATAAATGGAAAAATTACCGATGCAAACAATGAATCTCTGCCCGGTGCCACAGTTGTTGCTGTGCATCAGCCTTCAGGTACCCAGTATGGAACCATTTCGAATTCAGAAGGACGTTTTGCATTACCCGGAATGCGTTCCGGTGGGCCTTATAAAGTTGAGGTATCATTTGTTGGGTATAACAAAGCAACTTATGCTGATGTTAACCTTTTTCTTGGTGAATCGTTCGTTTTGAATGTTACGCTGAAGGAAGAAAGCGTTGATGTTGATGAAGTTATTGTTGTCGGTTCAAAACCATCGGCCTTCAGTACAGAAAAGACAGGAGCTGCAACTAATATCAGCAGAGAAGCCATCAGTACAATGCCTTCAATAAGTCGCAGCATCAGCGATTTCACACGCATGTCGCCTTTGGCAGGTGGTAGCAACAGCTTTGCTGGTCGTGACGGTCGTTTGAACAACATTAACATCGACGGTGCTAACTTTAACAACAATTTCGGGTTAAGCACTAACAATATGCCCGGTGGTGATGCTCAGCCAATTTCGTTGGACGCTATTGAAGAAGTACAGGTAAACATTGCCCCATACGATGTTCGCCAGGCTAACTTTACCGGTGCCGGCATCAATGCTGTTACCAAAAGCGGAACAAACACCTTCTCTGGTTCCGTTTATACTTATTATCGCGATCAGTCTTTTAATGGTGATAAAGTAGGTAGTGAAACATTACCCGAAGCTGCAAAAACTTCGACTAAAATTATTGGTGGAAGAATTGGTGGTCCAATCATTAAAAATAAATTGTTCTTCTTCGTAAACGGCGAATATGAAGATAGTCCATCCCCAGGAATGCCATGGGTTGCAACGAGAAATGGGAATACAGGCTCAAATGTATCGCGCGTAAAGGCTGAAGATTTGGATGCATTTTCCGCTCTCCTGAAATCGAAATTTGATTACGAAACAGGCCCATATGAAAATTATGGAAGCTTTGGGAGCAAAAATCACAAGATTTTGGCACGTGTTGACTGGAACATCAATCAGAACAATAAGTTCTCAGTTCGTTACAACACTGTTCGCAATACCAACGATCAGCTGGTAAACGGAAGCAGTGCTCCAAACCCAAGAGCTTCATCGAACCGTACCAGCAACAATGCAATGTCGTATAAAAACTCCAACTATTCGTTCCTGAATACAGTTCAGTCACTGGCTGCTGAGTTAAACAGTAGCTATAATGGCAAATTCTCGAATCAATTATTGGCAAC
>CAMDGL010000346.1 GCA_945897845.1 Chitinophaga pinensis
GAAATTCACAATCGTTGGGTGCCGAACTGAATGCAAATATTGATGCAGGAAAATTAGCTAAGTTTTTCATTGGCGGTTCATTGTACAATTACAGGGTAAAAGGAGACATTTTTGGTTATCACGTCGATAACAGCAGCACCAACTGGAGCTTGAAAGCCAATATGAACCTGATTTTCACGAAAGAACTGAAATTTACTGCCGATTTTAGTCTGAAATCGGCTACCATTACGGCACAGGGTCAGAACGATTTACTTTACCTCGCCAATTCAGCACTAAGTTACACCCCAGCCAAATTAAAAGGATGGGATTTCTCGTTGCGCGTGCTCGATGTTCTTGGTTCGAATGTTGAAGGATTGGATACGCAGGCTTTCAATAAACAAGGCAATGAGATTTTTTACCAGACAACCGACTATTACAGAAATGGCGGAATTGTTGAATTAGGAATCAGCTATTCGTTTAATTCGAAAGGCAAAAACAGTAAAAAAGCAGAAAGTACTTTCGGAAAAGAGCAGTTCTAAATCCGATTAATACCTTTGGGACTTTTAGTTGAAAATAAGTTTAAGTAGATATTTATGGCCATCAAACACCGTCCGTTATCATCCGTATTAATCAAACCAACTGGTCCGGATTGTAATCTGGATTGTACATATTGTTTTTACCTCGAGAAATCTGAATTGTTTAAGCAGACTCCTGTACACCGCATGAGTCCTGAAATTCAGGAAGAACTGATACGGCAGGTGATGCAACAGTCGGGCGAAAATGTTTCGCTGGGCTGGCAGGGTGGCGAACCAACCCTGATGGGATTGGATTTTTACAAACGCGCCATCGAACTGGAAAAGAAATACGGTCACAATCAAATGGTCGGAAACGGCTTGCAGACCAATGGCGTTTTGCTCGATAAAAACTGGGCTTCGTTCCTGAAGGAATATGACTGGCTGGTTGGTATTTCGCTCGATGGGCCAAAACACATCCACGACCGGTATCGGCTCGACAAAGGGCAAAAAGGTACGCATCAGCGGGTGGAAGAAAATGCGATTATGCTTCAGCAGGAAGGAGTTGCAGCCAATGCGATGTGTGTGCTAACTTCGTATTCCGTTCAATTTCCGGACGAATTGTATGCCTACTATAAAAGTTTGGGCTACACGTTTATGCAGTTTATTCCGATTGTTGAAACCGATAAAAATGATCCGTCGAAAGCAGCGCCTTTTTCTGTTTCTGCGGTCGATTACGGTAATTTTCTGATCAGGATATTCGATTTATGGCAGGCCGACTTTGTAAATGGTGTTCCGACCACATCTGTCAGGCATTTCGAATCGGTTTTTCATACCTATGTTGGCATGGAAGCGCCGGAATGCACCATGATGAAGGAATGCGGACCTTATGTAGTGGTTGAGCACAACGGAAATGTTTACAGCTGCGACTTTTTTGTGGAGCCTAAATGGAAACTGGGTAACATCATGCACGACCGCATCATCAACATGCTGAATTCAAAAACCCAACAGACATTTGGGGCTGCCAAGGCCGTTTTGCCGCGCGAATGCCGCACATGCACATGGCTGCGCAATTGCTACGGCGGATGCACCAAAGACCGCATCAAAGATCCGGAAGATCAGCGCAAGCCAAGGTTCTGCACCACTACTAAAATGTTCTTCAAACATGCCGATCCGACTTTTAAGATGATGGCTGAACAATGGAAAGAGCAGCAGGCCATTCAGTACGAAAAACAGCGTTCTGGTGGTGTCTACAATGCTTTCGACGATTTCATAAAGAAGTAACTTGTGAAAAATATAAATTCAAATAACATGGTTGTACGTAGTTTAATATTGGCCCTGACAGTAATTTTATTTTCCTGTTCCTCCAATCAGGCAGACAAATCAAAAGCCCAAAAAGATAGCAAAGTCTCCAAAGAAAATGATGTTGCCACTGAATCCATCACCAAGAGTACGATGATCTATTTCGAGGGTGGTAGTTTTATGATGGGATCAGCCAAGGGAACACCCCAGGAACAGCCGGTGCATGAAGTTACAGTTAAATCCTTCAAAATTGATAAATATCCGGTAACTGTTGGCGAGTTTCGTCGGTTTATTGAGGCAACAAAGTATCAAACCGATGCGGATAGATTTGGCGATTCAGGAGTTTTTGATTTTAGTACTTCCGGCTGGGCATTGGTTCCCGGGGCAAACTGGCAATATCCGATGGGCAAAAATGCACCAAAGTCCGAAGATAATTACCCTGTTACACATGTTAGCTGGAATGACGCCACAGCTTATGCAGCCTGGGCAGGCAAAAGACTTCCGACTGAAGCTGAATGGGAATTTGCAGCCCGCTGTGGTGGTAAAAGCAATTCGAAGTTTAGCTGGGGAAATGAACTGGTTCAAAACGGCAACTACATGGCCAATGTGTGGCAGGGAGACGATCTTAAAGCCCAACAGGGAGCCGATGGTTTTGCACTTACCTCTCCGGTTGGATCTTTCCCGGAAACCTCCTGCGGATTGACAGATATGGGTGGAAATGTGTGGAACTGGTGCTCCGATGTTTATACATTGTATCCGGGGAACAATACACCTTTTCAGTACAATCCTGAAGCAAAAGTTATTCGCGGAGGTTCATTCTTCTTTGACCAAAACGGCGAAAACAGTTATTCAACTAGCGGACGGTCATCAAACACACAGGAAACATCGTTATTTAATACCGGTTTCAGGTGTGCCAAGGATGCAAAATAGAATAAAAAATATCATGCAAATTTGCCTTAAACTAAAGTATACTATTTCGATATGAATATTTCTAAAATTCTATATTTCAGTATAGTTACTATACTAATGCTTTTGTATTTTACTTCATGTGTTCCTAATCACTCTGGTTCAGTCCAGAATGAGGATAATAATTTTACGGGATCTGCCAGTTGCATCGAATGTCACGAACGGTTCTACGAACTTTGGTCGACCTCTCATCATGGCAAGGCCATGCAGCCAATCACCTCTGAATTCATTAACACTGCAATTACCTTGGGGCAGCCAGCAATTGCGATGGAGGGCGCAAGCTACCAGGCTGTTCAAAACGATACCAGCTTATACATCCGGGAAATCAAGGATGATGTCCAAAAGGATTATAAAGTGCTATGGGCGCTTGGCGGAAAAAATGTGTATTACTTTCTTACTGAATGGGAAGGAGGTCGTTTGCAGACTCTTCCGCTTGGATACGATGTAAATACTAAAAAGTGGTACAACAATCCAGAATCAGGAGTTCGTCATTTTCCGAATATGGAACAGGGTGGGGTCGATTTGGAAGATTCGGCTTTAAGCTGGCGCGACAGACAATACACCTTTAATACCTCGTGTTATAACTGTCATGTAAGCCAGTTGAAGAATAATTATGATTTGACGTCAAACGCATACGAAACCAACTGGAAAGAAGCGGGGATTAACTGTGAAACCTGTCATGGACCTGCCGGCGAACACATTAAAGCAGCCCTTATTGCGAAAGAGAAAGGGGTAAAACTGGATTCGATGAAACTAGTTGTAACTTCAATTTTTACACCCGAACAGCACAATGCAAGCTGTGCCGGATGTCATGCTAAGATGAATGCAATTACACCTTCTTATTTTCCCGGCGATCGCTTTTTCGACAATTTTAACCTCATTACGCTTGAAAGTACCGATTTTTATCCCGATGGAAGGGATCTTGGTGAAAATTATACCATGACCAGCTGGCATATGAACTCATGTATGCAAAACAGTGATATGCATTGTGTTACCTGCCACACCTCATCAGGCCGATACCGGTTTAAAAGCGACGATCTGACCACAGCCAACCAAGCTTGTACTTCTTGTCACGAAGAGAAAGAGGCTGAATACGAATCGCATACCCACCATGCCCTTGAAAACAATAGTCCAAAATGTGTTGATTGCCACATGCCGATGACACGATTTGGAAACATGGTACGCTCCGATCATTCATTTCGTCCACCGATGCCGGCTGCAAGCCTTAAATTTGGTTCGCCAAATGCCTGTGTTATTTGTCATACCAATGAAACCAATCAGTGGGCTAACCAAAAGGTGACCGAATGGAAAGGAAAGGACTATCAAAAAGAGACTTTGTATATTGGCAGTTTAATTGCCGATGCGCGAAAAGGAAATTGGTCTCGCTTGAATGAAATGCTGGACGTAATCAGTCAGAATAAATACGGAGAAGTGTTTACCACCTCGTTGATTCGATTGCTTTCGAATTGCGATAATGAAAAAAAATGGACGGTACTTATAAATGCATTAAAGCTTGAATCTCCACTTTCGCGCAGTGCTGCTGCTCTTGGTTTACTTGGAAACAGAAGTAATACCACAAAGGAAGCCCTGTTTGTTGCTGCAAACGACGAATACCGTCTGGTCAGGTTATCGGCTGCACAATCGCTTGCATTGTTCCCACAACAGGAATTTGTTGGCCAACAAGCCGAAATATTCAAAAAAGTTAATGCAGAATATGAGCAATCGCTTATTACACGTCCTGACGACTGGAGCTCACATTATAATCTCGGGAATCATTTTCAGAATATGGGTTTTATGGATAGGGCACTGGCCTCTTACGAAAACTCACTGAAAGTTTATCCTGAAGCTGTTATGCCATTGGTAAACAGTAGCTTTTTGTATTCTATTAATGG
>CAMDGL010000347.1 GCA_945897845.1 Chitinophaga pinensis
ATACATGCCGGAAACTTCAGCTGCGACGGAGGTTCGCTGTTTAGCGTGATTCCCAAAGCAATGTGGTCGAAGGTTTATCCTGCCGACGAGAACAATGTCACCAAATTGACATTGCGCTGCTTATTGGTTGATTTGGGCGAACGAATAATTCTGGTCGAAGCCGGAGTTGGCAATCATTATGCGGAAAAAGTACAAAGAAACAACGGCCACGAGGAAACTGACGTCATTGAAAAATCGCTGGCAGAGAAAGGTTATTCAATTCAAGACATTACCGATGTGCTGTTTACCCACCTGCACTGGGACCATTGTAACGGAGCGGTAATCAGCAAAGACGGGCTGTTAAAACTTCAGTTTCCGAATGCAACCCATTGGTGCAGCAAACAACAGTGGGAACATTCCAAAATCTCCAATATCCGCGAACGGGCGGCTTATTATCCTGAAATACTTGATTTCCTGAAGACGGAAGGAAACATGCAATTGGTGGAAGAAGAATGCGAATTGTTTCCCGGCATTTCAGTCCGTATGTTCGAAGGACATACGCCCGGACAAATGATTCCGTTTATCGGTTCCGGAGAAAAAACCTACGTTTACATGTCTGATCTGATTCCGACTGTAGCCAATATCCCAATTGTGTGGCTGGCTTCCTATGATTTATATCCGGTAACCGCGATGGATGAAAAAGAACGTTTCCTGAAAGAAGCTGCCGAAAAAAATTACATCCTGTTTTTCGAACACGACTTTTACACCGAATGTGCAACGGTTGAGTGGACCGAAAAGGGCCCGAAAGCGAAGGAAAAGTTTAGGTTTTAACAATTTTCCATAACAAAAACTGGCGGAACTTGAAGTTGCATCATCAGGCCCCAAAAAGTAAGCTTTTATTTTTCAACTGAAAATCATCCTTGCCAAAGCAAACCTTTTTCCTAATTTTACAGGGTATTGCAATGAACAAAAACAATTCTGCTAACTGAATATTAAAACAGACAATAATATGAGCATAGAAGAAATAAAACTTCAGATATTTCGTCAGGTAGATGCTTTGGATGCTGCAAAACTGAAAGAATTTTATGGTATAATGTTAAACTATATCAATAGCAAAAAGGATACCGACGAGTGGATAGGAGTTACAAGTTCTGAAAAACAAGGAATTATGGATGCTATTGGGGAATTGAATGATGGCAAAGGAATTCCTCATGAACAAGTTATTCAAAGATTAAAGAAAAAATATACTCATGACTAAGAAAATAATCTGGTCACCGCTTTCGGAGGCTGACTTTGAAAAAGTGCTTGATTATTTATACAAATCTTGGAATGAGCAAGTTGCTTTGGACTTTATGACGGAAGTTGAGAAAATATTAAATCAAATTTCTAAACACCCCAGACAATTCCCATTGGTTAACGAGAAAAGAAAAGTGCGAAAATGTGTTATATCGAAACACAACACTATTTTTTATCGGGAAAAGAAAGAATGCGTCGAATTATTGCGATTTTTCGACACAAGACAAACCCCATCTAAGCTGAAATTTTAACTAAAAATTGATTTAAATAAATTTCAAGTAATTTCAAAAGAGAACTTTCCGGAGTTCTTAATCTGAAATAGTTCAGGGATTTGGATTAATTAGTGACGAACTGAAAATTTCGCATTCGATATAGCCCCACTGCGGAATATTTAATTTCAAAATATTTCCTTCAATTTCATAAGTAGTTACCTCGGGAAGCATCGTGATCAGTTTTTGCGAAAATTTACTGTCGCAACATGCTTCGGTACAGGCCGGAAAATCCATTTCAAGCTGGTTGTTATTCCCTGTGGCAAAAGTACCTCTGCAACTGTTGATATCCAGCTTCAAGCTGTAAGTTTCGTCCTTTTTTAAAGTCAGCAGAATGGGTGTATTCGCATTTTTGGGATAGGTGGCCGATTCTATTGACATGAAACTTTTCGCTTCCCAGGTATGACAAATATCTTCAACAACTGAAACCTTATCTTTATTGCATGCAATCAAAACAAGAAATGCTGAAAAAAAGGATAGAAATTGAAATTTAGCTTTCATTATATGGCGTTTTTGATGAGATGGAAAATGCCGGCGATAGGTTGCGTATTGCTAAAAACTATATCAATCCCAACCTGCCTGCATATTGAACCGCTTCGGCAGTATTGCTCACATTTAATTTTTCGATAATCCGCTGCCTGTGAGTATTAACGGTATTTACGCTGATGAATAGTTTATCTGCAATTTGCTTGCTGATATGGCCTTTGGCAAGCAACTGTAAAATTTCCTGCTCACGGAAGCTTAATTTGTGTTCAGTGATCAACTTTTCTGAAGGAAATCGGTACAATTCACCGGTTAAGGTATTCACCAAACGATAGCGACATTGTGATTTCAAATCCTGATCGGGCGATAAATCCATGATGCTCATCGCTAACCAGGCATTGCCGTATTTGTCGAGTTCGAGCAGTTTGTGTTGCTCAATAACCCGCACATAATTTCCGTCTTTCCCAAGTGTACGGTAATCCATAATCATCTTGATGAATTTCATCTGTTCCCGCCAAACGGGATTGACCCTCAAAATCAATCCAAAAAATTGCCACGACACATTGTTCAAATGAGCCAAATCATCCGGATGCATTCTGTTGTTGATGTATTCGTTATCAGGTGCGGTAATTTTATCCTTATCCCATCCCAACAAATCAGAATAATTGGGTGAAAGATAAACATGTTCCATTTCAGCCAGATCAAAAATAGACACGACACTACTCTGAAGCACGCTCAGACTTTCAAGAAATTGAATGTGTTGGTTCAATATCGAATAATCAAGCTCCTCCTTTTTGAAAAGTTGACCGATCTGACTGTTGATATCATTTGTTTTGCTCATAAATTACTGATTTATCAGTATTGCCTGAATTGAATTGTTCCGCCATTTTTGTTCCGGATAAATAGTCAACGGAATTGTCAGAAACAAAAGTATAAACAAAAAAACAATGTACAGAAAACCAATCTTCACTTTGATTATCCTGATCATTTCGATGGCCGGATATGCCCAGCAGAACGGCCAGGTAATTAAAGGTAAAATCGTTGATGCCGTAAGCCAGACTCCCCTTCCGGGAGCATCGGTTGTAATCCTTGAAAGTAATCCAAAGTTGGGAACAATTACCGATTCGGAAGGGAATTTCAGGCTTTGGAATATCAAATCCGGTCGCTATAACATTTTGGTGAGCTTTATCGGATACGAAAATTTTCTTTTCCGCGAAGTACTGGTCGGAACAGGCAGGGAAGTGGTGTTGAATGCCGGATTGAAAGAGTTGTCGGAAGAAATTGATGAGGTAAAAGTAACCGCACGGACTTCGAAAGAACAAGCCGGAAACCCAATGGCAACAATTAGTGCACGTCAATTGAGTGTTGAGGAATCGAGCCGGTATGCAGGTGGTTACGACGATCCGGCAAGGCTGGCAGGTTCTTTTGCAGGCGTTGCCTCCGAAATGG
Source organism: Chitinophaga pinensis (assembly GCA_945897845.1). Classification (GTDB taxonomy): domain Bacteria; phylum Bacteroidota; class Bacteroidia; order Bacteroidales; family Prolixibacteraceae; genus Aquipluma. The sequence goes on from CAMDGL010000347.1 coordinate 3,477, forward strand.
GAAACAATGGAATCGTCATCCGCGGAAACTCGTCGCGTTACATGCTCTGGAAACTGGAAGGCGTGGAAATCTCCAATCCTACCCATTTTGCTGATGTGATTGCCTTTGGAGCAGGCGGAATCACCGCTTTGAGCAGCCAGATGCTCGCCAACAGCGATTTTTTTACCGGAGCTTTTCCGGCTGAATATGGCAATGCGCTTTCAGGAGTATTTGATGTGAAACTGCGCACAGGCAATGCAGACAAACGGGAATCGGCCTTTCAAATCGGCGGAATTGGCATCGATTTTTCTTCGGAAGGACCACTCCGGAAAGGCGGAAAATCTTCGTATCTGTTCAATTACAGATATTCAACACTGGCTTTGCTCAAACCACTCATTCCTCCTGAAGCCGGGACAATCAAATACCAGGATTTGTCGTTCAAGTTTAATTTCCCGACAAAAAAAACAGGCACGTTTGTGTTTTGGGGAATTGCCGCCCTGGATGCCCAAAGACGCGACGCGATTACCAATCCTGAAAAATGGGAAAATAAAGCGGATAAGGAAACGTTCAATCTCGATCTATCGAACGGCGCTCTCGGCCTAACCAACAAGCTGATTGTCAATTCTAAAACATACCTGCACACCACTATGGCTGCATCAGGAAATAGAATTTCAACCCGATACAACGAACTCGATCCTCAAATTCAGCTTCAGGCCCGCGAAAGTGTGCTCAACAATACCTGGAAATTCACAGCCTCAACCACCCTGAACCACAAGTTTGGGGCAAAGCATTTTAACCGAAGCGGAATTGTTTATAACCAGCATTTCTACGATGTTGATAACCGGGAAGCGCCAACTTTGGGAGAACCGCTGCAAATTTATGCGCTGGAAAATGGGAATACCGCCTCAATGCAGGCTTTCAGCCAGTCAAATTTTCAGCTGAACCGAAATATTGAAATGGTTGCCGGACTTTTCGCCCACTATTTTAACCTGAACGATGAATTGAGCTTTGAACCTCGCCTGGCTTTGAAATGGAAAGCTGCACCCAAACATTCCATAGGTTTGGCTTACGGATTAAACAGCCGGATTGAAATGATCGGCTTCTACCTGGCCCGTCAGCAAACTAGTTCAGGAATTATTCAGCCCAATAAAAACCTGAAAATGTCGAAAGCCCATCATTTCGGGTTGGCCTGGGA
>CAMDGL010000348.1 GCA_945897845.1 Chitinophaga pinensis
ATGTACGTTTATGTTAATGGCAATATGAACAATGTCGGAACATCAGGGATTTCAAATATTTACATGGTCACCAATGGCAAAACAATTTCAATGCAGGGCAATTATGGCGGGTATGTAAAGATTCAACAATCGGAGGGTTCTGATAAACCCGGGGGAAAAGTGATAATAATTAAAGAAGTTAATATTTCAGGAAAATTAGATGTATATGCCGAACTGGAAATTGCCTCAGGAGCTACCCTGAACCTTTTATATAAGGAATATGGTCCGATTTACGTGAGGGCTGATGAGGGCAAAATTACCAACAACGGTACAATGAACCGGTATCATCGCGTAAACGATAGCTGGTCTTACAGGTCATTCAAAAACGAGGCCGGAATGAGTGTCGATTTTGAATTACGTTCATGGGATCCTCGTATTGAAGGAGTTGATATCACAGTTTCCAACAATCAAAACTACCCCGGATTGCCAGGATCGGTAAAACGTTGGTGGCGGCTAAATCCTGTTGGAACAGGCAAGGTTTCAAAATATACACTGAAATTATTCTATGACGAGTCCTTGCTGAATGGACAAAAGGAAGAGAATCTGAAAGTGTTTCAAAGTACCGACGAAGGGAAAAACTGGAAAATAATTTCATTGGGAGAATATGCCAAATTGGACACCGTTGAAAATTCGATTTCAATAGGAGACTGGGGTAAAGCTGAATCGATGCTTGCCGATTTTGGCGATTTTGTTATTAGTTCCGGTGATGGCACTGTTCCTATTCCATCACCAATTGTTCTCAAGCTTGTTGGGAGAAATAAAGTCAGAATTGGGGGACCAAACCGCTATACGGTACAAATGTATAATGTGAGCGACACTGAACCTTCGGGTAGTTTTTTATTATCGGTTAATTTAGATGGAGATGCCCGTTTTTTACAAGCTGAAATACCAAACAAAAACGGAGTGGAAATATTACCCATCGATTCGATTGGGAATGCCGGTGATAATACACTGGCTTTTTATGTGCCTTATTTAAATCCCAAGGAAGAGTCTAGTTTTGATGTAATAATTCAAGGGATTCCCGATGCAACAAAATCTGCCACCATTGTTCCGGTTTTGATTTGGATAGGCGGCGTGGCAGTGATTGGAGCAACAAGCGTAGTAGCAGACTATGTAACCGATATTATTGCTGATAAAATAGAATTTAGCCAACAAGAAAAGGCTGATCTGGCCGATGCTACTGGCATTGAACTTAAGGTTATCAATGGCCATAGAGTAAAGGAGGATATAACCACCTATGCGATGAAAACTACATTAAAAGCTACCATGGAAAAACTTTCTGCGCTTCATCCGGTAACTTATACTGCCTTCGAAGTTGGCAATAAGCTTGAGCTGGCTGCAAAATTTGCACCTAGTTTAAGATATAGGTTAATTATGTGGGGTAAATCATGGATGAACCAGGATGGAAAAAATGAACTGAGATTATTGGAAGGCAAGGAAATTTCTCTGGAAAAGGTGCAATCCTTCGATCCCAATGAGAAAATAGGACCTACCGGCTATGGAGAAAAAAACTATATGTCTTCTGCCGGGAAAATGTATTATCACATTGCTTTTGAAAATAAGAAAGAAGCCACTGCTGCGGCTTACCGGGTTCAAATTGTTGATACACTTTCAGCGGTTTTTGATGCCGAAACCGTAAAATTCGGAACAAGCAGTCATGTCGGTTCACAATATAACTGGAAAATGGAACGGAATGGAAATATCCTGAAATGGGATATCGAAGGAATTGAATTACCACCCAATGCTACTCCACCTGAGGGTGAAGGGTATGTAACTTTTTCTGTGGATCTTAAAGAAGGGCTTGAATCAGGAGTTCCTATCGAAAACCGGGCAACCATTGTGTTTGATTTAAATGCACCTATTACAACCAATACCTGGTCGAATGTCCTCGATAAAATTGCACCTGTTACAGTGATGAATCCGGTTAAATATTCAGCAGGCGATACATTGGTTAATGTTTCGTGTAATGCTGTTGACAATGAAAATGGTGCAGGAGTAGGTAAGTATGAATTTTTTGCATCGGTCGATAATACTCCATTTAAATTTCTTGGTGAAACTTTTGAAAACACCATCCAGTACTCCGTTTCTGATTCTACAGAACACAATTACCGTTTCTATGTTTTGACCACTGACAATGTAAACAATGCTGAAAAGAGTGTTCCCCAAATTGTCGAACTTAAATCATTCCCGGTTTCAAATAAAAAGCTGGAAGGCATTAATAATAGCATAAAGCTTTATCCAAATCCGGCATCAGGAATTATTACAATCGAATTTTTTACTGAATTTCATACCCCGGTTGAGGTTCAACTCTATTCGATTACTGGTAAACTTTTGAAAATCATTCAAAAGGGATCTGCTGATGCCGGACAAAATCGAATTGATATTGACATTTCGGATTTGAGTCAGGGAGTTTATTTTGCTAAAATGATCATTAACAAGCAATTAGAAACTTTTAAAGTGATTAAGAATTAGAGATTTAGGTATAGTGAGCGGGTGACTCAAAGGTCACCCGCTCACTATTGGCTCCCTTTCGTTTTTTTGTACCGAACCAAATGGTTATTTTTGGTAAAAATCCATGTGCCATGCAATCCATCAATCCATTTACAGGCCAAATCGTTGAAGAATACCGAGAGTATACTTCCAGCGAAGTTGAAAAAATCATTATCCAGGTTGATCAGGCGTTTCAATCATGGAAACAGACCAGTTTTGTGGAACGGGCGGTTTGCATGAAAAACCTTCAGGCCAAATTGCTTGAGCGGAAGGCTGAGCTGGCTTCTATCATGACTTCTGAAATGGGAAAAGTGTTACGCGAAGCCATCGGTGAGATCGAAAAATGTGCCCTGGTTTGTGGTTTTTATGCCGAAAATGCTGAATCGTTCCTGAAGAATGAACCCATTATAACCGAAGCATCTGAATCGTATGTTACTTATCAACCCATCGGGACTGTGTTCGCCGTGATGCCCTGGAACTTCCCGTTCTGGCAGGTTTTTAGATTCTTGGCTCCAGCCTTGATGGCTGGAAATACCGGCGTTCTGAAACACGCTTCAAATGTACCTGGTTGTGCACTGGCCATCGAACAATTGGTTAGAGATGCCGGTTTCCCCGAAAATGTTTTCCGCACTTTGCTGATTGCTTCAAGTTCTGTTAAAGCTGTGATAGAAAATCCATTCATAAAAGCGGTTACCCTTACCGGAAGCACTCCGGCCGGGAAATCAGTTGCTTCGATAGCGGGTTCAGCATTAAAAAAATCGGTACTCGAACTGGGCGGTAGTGACCCATACCTTATTCTGGAAGATGCTGATATTGAAACCGCCGCCCGCTTGTGTGTGACCAGCCGCCTGCTCAATGCCGGTCAAAGTTGTATAGGCGCGAAACGGTTTATCATCGCTGATAAAATTTACGATTCGTTCAAAACTGAATTTGTGCGTTTGATGGCTCAGGCCACTTATGGAGATCCGCTTGATTTGCAAACCACCATTGGTCCTTTGGCACGAGTCGATTTGCGCGACGAATTGCACCTGCAAGTTGAGCGAAGCCGCGAAATGGGCGCAACCGTTTTACTTGGCGGATTTGTTCCTGAAGGAAATGCGGCATTTTATCCACCCACTGTTTTGGAAAATGTGGTACCCGGAATGCCTGCCTATCACGAAGAATTGTTTGGTCCGGTGGCCGTACTTTTCAGGTTTAAAACCGAAGAAGAGGCCATCCGGACTGCAAACGATACAGTTTTTGGATTGGGTGCGGGAATTTTTACCGCTGATTTGGCAAAAGGCAAAATGCTTGCTGAAAAGGGATTGGAAGCCGGTTGCGTGTTTGTGAACGACTTTGTAAAATCCGACCCGAGACTTCCGTTTGGCGGAATAAAAGGAAGTGGCTACGGCCGCGAATTATCGGTAGTTGGTATCCGCGAATTTATGAACGTGAAAACGGTGGTGGTAAAATAGTCACTCCCCATATTTGAGTAAAAATTCCGGATTAATGGCTTTGAAACTTACTCGGCCTGCATCTAATGTTTCATTCAGTAAAAGTGAATAGCTGGTTTCCTTTAATGGTCGGATCACAATGCCTTCAGCCCAAACATCAGGACAAATCTTACTCTTTACAGTTGCCATTCTGACAATAGCGTTGATATCATTTTCAAGCTCATAATCGGTTGAAACAATCGGAACAGTTGATAATTCAAGCTGATTCATTAAATCAAAAAACCGATCAAAAGGAAGATATTCAAAACGATCAATATCGAAAGCATTGAAAAACAGCATAGTCTGTCCTCTCAATTTCAGTTTGTTACCCTGAATTCCTTCGCCAACCAATTCGCCCTGAATGGCAAAATTGCCATTTAACGAGCGCAATTTATTTTCAATATCCATTTCCCTGGCAAATTTCCAAAAGCTATTCTCCTCATCTTCCAACAGTTCAAGGTTTCGGCTACACACCCCAAATTCTCCCTTATTAATGAAGTAAGTTCCTGAACTTCCATCCACTTTTTCGGTCACATAACATTTTGTGCCTTTGTATTTGTCCAACACATGCTGTAAAACCTGAACCCGTGTTTCGTCGGTTTTTGGAATGAAAGAAGGAAACCTGCCTTTTGCAATTCCGCTTAA
>CAMDGL010000349.1 GCA_945897845.1 Chitinophaga pinensis
TGCAAAGTAAAAGCAGTTTCGTATTGGGTGTGATTTTCTGTTTCAGGTCTTCCAGATCAAAATAATAGCGTCCGTTTTCAAGTTTCAACGGATTTTCAATCATTTCGCGCCCGGTTCCTTCTACCGAATCGAAAAATGGAAAATACACCGGAGGCTGAACTATTACGCCATCACCGGGCTTCGAAAACGCTTCGATCGCCATTGTGAAACCTGCTACTACTCCTGGGCTGAAGGATATCCATTCAGATCTAATTTCCCAGTTATGGCGCCGCTTCAACCAGTTGACGATCGATTGATTGTAACTTTCACCTCGAAAAGTATAACCAAAAACTTCGTGTTCTGCCCTTTTTTTAACGGCATCCACAATAAAATCAGGAGTCCTGAAGTCCATGTCGGCCACCCAAAGCGGCAATACATCTTCGTTCCCGAAGAACATTTTTCGTGCGTCGTATTTAATGCAATTGGTATCGGTACGGTCGATCAGCTCGTCAAAATTGTATGTTTTCATCCTAAGTATTTACAATTTAAATATTTACAATTTACAATTTGGTAAATCGAAGATAATTTGTGTATTATAAAAGATCGAATAAATCCGGTCAGTTTTTAAAGTCATTTCTCTGGAGGGAATTCTGTGGAGGCTGATGTCCTAAACATTGATCTTCATAAGATAGTTCAAACTGTTTTCGTGTTCAACTTTCAGCACAAAATCAAATCGGTTGAGCGAAAGGCACAAATCGAAATCGGCAGCCGGAGCCCATTCCTGTTTCTCAGGAGCAAAAAAACGTGCACCATCACCATTCCTCAACTGTTCAACCATTGCCTGAAAATCGTTGGCAACTCCTTCCAGTTCATTTTTAATATAAACCGCCAAAAGAGTGTCCTCATCAGTCGGATATTGGCAACTGTATCCCATGCAAACCAACGAAACTTTTTTGGGATTTTGCTTTCTGATATAATCAATGATTGCACCGGCATTCACAAAACTTCCGGTTAAAATCTCGTCGGCACCAGTGGCATTGGCAATTCCCTGTGTTCCTGAACTGGTTGTATGCACCATTATTTTGCCTGTCAGATCGGACTCCAGCAGTTGTGAAGGTGAATTTCCGAAGTCGAAACCTTCGGGTTTTTGCTCATTTCGCTCGCCAACCAATATAAAATCAGGATTCTGTTGTTTGAGTTGATAGGCCATTTGAAGGTCGCCCACCGGATAAATTCTCTGAATTCCGCTGCCAAAAGCATAACAGGCAGTTGAAAAAGCCCTGAAAACATCGATGATCACGGTCAAGCCCTGTGCTTTTTTGGCCCCTTCGAGCAATTGCAGTATTTCGATATCCATTAAAATAGATTTGTTAATACATTATTACCATTCGTAAATATCTGTAATACATATATTTACATATTGTGTTTACATTGTTTTAATGTTGCCCGTGTCCGTTAACGAAAGGATAATACATCATTAACGTATGTTTTTCAGCATATCTGCTGCACAACATGTATGTTTGCATTGTATTTAAAACAAAGAAAACATGAAAACAATTAAAACAATTTCAAAATTAGCAATGTTGTTCGCATTTGTAGCATTTGCAAACACATTAATGGCATCAGGAAACTTAAAAGTTAACATCGTGCCGCTCACTTCCGAAACAGCAGTAGTTGCAATATCAAATACCACTGCCAGCAATTTCCAGATCAGCATCGAAAACGAAAAAGGTGAAATCATCTATTACAAAGAAACCGGCACCGACAGCAAAGATTACCGCAAAGTATTCGATTTCTCGAACCTCGAAGCCGGCGATTATAAATTAGCTGCATCAATTGATGGTTCAACTACCGAACGTTCATTCAAAATCGGAAACAAGAACATCGCTGTAGGAAAAGAAAAAAGCATCATGGAACCATTCTTTGCATACAAAGAAGGCTTACTGAAACTTTCGTACCTGAATTTTTCAGAAGAAAACCTTAGCCTGAATTTCTATGACAAGAACGACTTGGTTTACTCAAAAAAAATCGGCGACAAATTCAATGTAAACGAAGGTTTTGATCTTTCGAAACTGAACAAGGGAAACTATTCAGTTGTACTTTCAACAGACAGTAAAAGCTATACATACAACGTAAATGTGGAATAATCAATTCGCAAATCTCCTTTTAATTAAGTGAATGCGGCTTCTAACGGAGCCGCATTTTTTTTGATTAAATTGCAGAATTAAAAGTTTTCAAAAATGAAAACTTTTAATTATTTTTGACTCATAACAGTAAAACAAAAAATTTCATTTAGCGAATTAATAAATGAAGATAAGATTCAAATCTGAAGAACTGGGATATTTCTACACAACCCCCTTATCTGAAATAAAAGGGAAATTGCCCGTATCTCGCGATATTTTGCAGCAGTATAAAAAGAAAATCCAGATTCTGATGAGCATTGAATCGCTTGATGAACTTACATTTTTCAGAAGTTTACATTTTGAATCTCTTAAAGGAGATAGAAAAGGAGAGTATTCAATCAGACTAAATTTGCAGTATCGTCTGATATTTTCCAAAACACAAGACGATCAACTGTTAATCGAAATTTTAGTAATCAATGAAATTTCAAAACATTATGAACTATGAAAACATTTGCAAATGAAATGATTCCGGGTGATATTTTTCATCCTTCAGAAATAATTAAGGATGAATTGGAAGCCAGAGGAATGCGTCAGGTTGATTTGATCAATCAATCGGGCTATAACAAAGGATTTATAAGTCTTTTGCTGAAAGGCGAGCGGAATATTACTACTTCTTTTGCTTTGGTTTTGGAGAAGATCTTTGAAATACCTGCTGAATTCTGGATTCGCTTGCAAAAAAATTATGAGTTGAATAAAGCATTGATTGAAATTCGTGACCTGAAAAATGCCTCCTGATTCCCGTCCAAAATAAAAACTAAATTTGCAGCTCAATAATTCAGGAAAGTATGAGAAGGGAAGATGTTGAAATAATGGCTCCGGTTGGTTCGTACGAATCATTGATCGCAGCCATTCAGTCAGGAGCCGGATCGGTTTATTTTGGTGTAGATCAGTTGAATATGCGTGCGCGTTCGTCGAATAATTTCACAATCGACGATCTGAAAAAGATAACCGAAACAGCCCACTTAAAAGGAGTAAAAACCTATCTGACAGTGAATGTGGTGGTTTTTGATACCGAACTCGACCAACTTCACGGGATTATTGATGCAGCCAAAGAAGCCGGAATTTCAGCAATTATTGCCTCCGATATTTCGGCTATTATGTATGCCCGCCAGGTGGGCGTCGAAGTCCATATTTCGACTCAGGTTAATATTACCAATATTGAAGCCGTTCGTTTTTATTCTCAATTTGCTGATGTGGTGGTGCTTGCCCGCGAAATGAACATCGGCCGCGTTTGGGAAATATCGAAACAAATCAGGGAACAAAATATAACCGGACCATCAGGAGAACTGGTAAAACTCGAAATGTTTGTGCATGGTGCGCTGTGTATGGCTGTTTCGGGCAAATGTTACCTCAGCCTGCACGAAATGAACTCTTCGGCAAACCGCGGAAGTTGTATGCAATCGTGCCGCCGTGCATACATTGTCACCGATAAGGAAACTGGTGCCGAGTTGGAAGTTGACAATGAATACATCATGTCGCCCAAAGATCTCAAATCGATTGGATTTCTGGATAAGTTGCTGGATGCAGGCGTTTCAGTGCTGAAAATCGAAGGACGGGCACGGTCGCCGGAATATGTTTACACCGTTGTTGAATGTTACCGCGAAGCCGTTAATGCTTATTTCGATCAGGAATTTACTGATGAAAAGATTGCAGATTGGGATGAACGTCTGGCTTCTGTTTTTAACCGCGGTTTCTGGGATGGTTATTATCTGGGTCAGCGGTTGGGGGAATGGAGCAAGAATTACGGATCACTGGCAACCCACCGGAAAGTGTATGTAGGCAAAGGCATCAATTATTTTTCGAACCTGAAAGTGGCTGAATTCAAACTTGAAACCGGCCCGCTTAAAGTTGGCGACGAAATTTATATTACCGGACCAACTACCGGTTTGGTTAAAACCGTTGTTTCTGAAATTCAGCTCGACAAGCAGTCGGTTGAGGAAGCGCCCAAAGGATCGTACATTTCCATCCCGGTTGATACAAAAATCAGGAAATCGGATAAACTGTATAAAATTGTGGAGGCTTCAGAGGTAAAACATCAATAAGGAACCAATTAAATTTATTGGCATTACAGTCACTTGCAACTAATAATAGTTACATTTGTATCACTAATACTTATGAATGGGAACAAAAGAGAAACTGATCGAAAGATTTAAAAGGCAACCCAAAGATTTTTCTTTTGAGGAACTAACACGTTTATTTCGGATTCTTGGATTTGAGATCAGTCAGAAAGGGAAAACATCCGGCTCACGTGTCGAGTTTGTCAATAGTGAAAAGGAACTCTCTTACGGTGCCCATAAACCGCACCCCGACAGCGCAATTAAAAGCTATGTAGTAAAGCAGGTTTTGGAATTCCTAACATTGAACAAGTTAATTTAGATCACATTATGGGAACATTTAAATATAAAGGTTATTCAGGAACAGTAGAGTATAGCGAAGAGGACAACTGTCTGTTC
>CAMDGL010000350.1 GCA_945897845.1 Chitinophaga pinensis
ATTCAACCGGAGAAAAGTAATTCAAAATCGGTTCGTGCCGTATTCTTTATCGATCCGGAATGCATGATCAGAGCTATAATTTACTATCCTCTGTCACTTGATCTTAATTTTGAAGAACTGAAACGGGTAATTGTTGCTCTTAAAAAGGAAGATGAAGCAATTACGCCACCTGCCAAAACCTACAATATCGCCAGGGAACTACTGGAAGCTAAAAAGGAAGGCAAGAAATATAATGAGTGGTCTTTCTGCTCCAGAGAATTATCGGAAGGAAAAATGATAAACGTAAATTAAGCAAAATAGCTAATTAATCCTGATTCACATTGCTAACTAACTCAAAGCACGAATGACAATTGGAATGGAAGTATTGCAGCACAGTTGTGCGATTGGTCAGAAATCTGGTTCATGTATAGATCTTCTTACAAAACAAGAAAGGGAGTGGGTCGATTCTAAAGCTGTAGAAGTAAATTACCGGAAAGGGGAGATCATTTGCAAGCAGGGTGGGCTAGCCAATCAAATTATGATTGTTCGCGAAGGGTTGGTGAAAATTTATATGGAAAGTAACACCGGAGAAGACCTTGTTCTGCAAATTATGCCATCGATGAATATCATTGGCCTCTCAGCTCTTTTTGAAGGAAATTCAGTATATCAATTCTCTGCACGAACCTATCTCGACACAAAAGTTCAGATTATTGAAACGACCATTGTAAAGCAATTGATTAAGTCAAACCCCGAGTTTGCACTTCATATTGTCGGAATGTTAGCTGAATACAATACCATTATAAGTGGGCGTTTCTTTTGCCTTACCCAAAAGCAGACATATGGTCGTTTTTCGGATGTTATACTTTGCCTTGCCAACCGGATTTATAAAGATATGACTTTCCCGCTCCAGCTTTCGCGAAAAGAACTTGCTGAAATCGCAGGTATGTCGATTGAAAGTGTAGCCAGGATACTTACCCGCTTTAAAGAAGAAAAACTCATTGAAATTGATAATAAGCAAATCCGCATACTTGATTATGAGCGGATGTGTGAGATAAGCTTTAAGGGCTAATTCATTGCTTAATATTCTTATACAACTTCCTTTTTACAGGGTCAATGATTCATTGATCCCGTCTTTTTCCCGTATTCAACTTTCCTTTCGAAACGAAACGTTTTCAGGCAAAGAAACCGTTGAGAGATGTCAATAATTCATTTTTGACAATAAAACAAAAAAATCTTTGATTTACGTCAAGGATTTCTGTGATGGACAAAGCTAAAATCCAGCTTTTAGTTGTTGGTCCGAATTAGCATTGCGACAAGAGATAGCCATATTTTAGCAATGTTATTTAATTAATCGGAACATGAATAAAATCTCTCAAAAACTAACAACTTTTCTGGTGGTTCTGGTACTTCCGGCTCTTGTAATTTTCCTGACTGTGCATTTCGGGTTACGACGGGGGATCCCTGTAAAAAAGGAATATCAGGTAAGAGCCAGTTTAGGCAAAAAAGTTGACCACTCTGAATTTCAAATCCTGAAACAGGAATTTAAACGGCCACAGGATGTAACGGCTGCCTGCCTCTCATGCCATAACAAACGAGATGATGAATTAATGGCCTCAGCCCACTGGAAATGGGATAGAGAAACAAACCTTCCGAATGGGCGTGGAAAAGTAAACATCGGGAAAAAGAATCTGATTAATAATTTCTGTATGGCTGCCGATGGCAACAATGGTTCGTGTATGCGTTGTCATATCGGATACGGATGGCAGGATAAATCTTTTGATTTTAACGATCCGAACAACATTGACTGTTTGGTTTGCCACGACAATACAAATACCTATAAGAAACGAAAAAACAGTGCGGGCATGCCGGCTACCACCGAAAATGCTACTTCTGAATTTCCGGTACCCGATTACAATTTCGTGTCGCAAAACGTAGGAAAACCTAAAAGAGAAAATTGCGGGGTATGCCATTTCCATGGTGGTGGAGGCAATAATGTAAAACACGGCGATCTGGAAGAAGCGATGCTCAATTGTTCGCGTTCTGTCGATGTTCACATGGCCAAAGACGGGAAAGATATGGCCTGCAACGACTGCCACCTTACCGAAAACCACAACATTACAGGACGGGCTTACAGCGTATCATCTGAAAATACCAACCGATCAACCTGCGAACAGTGTCACACAAGTGCTCCGCATAACGACAAGGTGCTCGACATGCACTACATTAAGGTAGCCTGTCAAACCTGCCACATTCCCATTTACGCCAAGGTTAATCCAACCGTTATGTATTGGGACTGGTCGGTTGCCGGGAAACGTGACGCCAACGGAAACCCCATTACTGAATACGACAACCAGCACAAATACAGCTACATATCAATTAAAGGACATTTTGTCTGGAACGATCATGTTAAACCCGATTATGCATGGTTTAACGGAACGGCTGATCATTATCTGTATGACGACACCATTACTACGATTCCGTTAAAAATCAATACTTTGATGGGCAACTACGAGGATTTGGAATCGAAAATATGGCCCATTAAAATCCACCGTGGGAAACAACCTTTCGACACTATTTCGAAAAAACTGGTGAATGTAAAAGTATTTGGAAACAGTAAAGGCGAAGGCGCTTTCTGGGAAGATTTACGTATGGATACTGCGATTTACCTCGGTATGAAATACGCTGAACGCGAATACAGCGGAAAGTTTGATTTTGTTCAAACCGAAGCTTACTGGCCAATCAATCATCAGGTTGCGCCCAAGGAGCAAACGCTGAAATGTATTGATTGTCATACCCGAAGCGAAGAAGGCCGTCTGGCCAAACTACCCGGATTTTATCTCCCCGGACGTAACTACGCAAAAGCTGTTGATTATTCAGGCTTCGCCATCATCATCATTTCCGTACTCGGAGTTATCATTCATTCTGTAATGCGAATCTTCGCCCGCAAAAACAATTTGTAAATTAAGGTAAAATGAGAAAAATAAAAATCTTTTCACGATTCGAGCGATTCTGGCACTGGAGCCAAATGGCTGTGGTGGTTTTACTTACCCTCACCGGGTTCGAAATTCATGGGAACTTTGCGATGTTTGGCTTCGAACAGGCTGTAAGGCTTCACAATGCGGCTGCCATTTCGTTTATAATACTCGGATTTATTACTATTTTTTGGTTGTTTGTAACTGGTCAGTATCAAAATTTTATACCAACCCGGAACAAACTGAAAGAACAAATCAGTTTCTATGCCAAAGGGATTTTTCATAATGCTCCCCACCCAACAAAAAAAACTGAAACCAATAAGCTGAACCCACTTCAGCGGATCATTTATCTGGGGTTGTTAATCCTGATCTTCCCGGTACAAACAATCACCGGACTTTTATATCTGTACTACCACTATCCCGAAAATCCGATTGATGCCAGCGGATTGTGGTTAGCAGTAATTACCCACACGCTCGGAGCGTTCCTCGTCGTTGCCTTCGTCGTTGTTCACGTTTACATGACCTCAACCGGACATCGCATCACTACCAATGTTAAAGCAATGATCACCGGATTCGAAGAAGAGCCGATAAAAAAAGAGAGTACTGAAAAACAACCCGTATAAAAATCAAGAGACATGAAAAAAATAATATTCGCATTTGCAATTGCCATCCTTTTTGCAGCATGTAACAAAAACGTAAAGTTTGCCAGCGTTGACGAAATGGTAAATACGGCTGAAAAACAAGTTAAGATTATTACTTCCGAAGAACTTAAAGGTTTGATGGGAGGAGAAGAAGTTTATACACTGATTGATGTGAGACAGCCGGAGGAGCATTATCCCGGCTATATTCCCGGATCAGTTAATATTCCACGCGGAAGTCTCGAATTTAAAATAGCCGATTCAACCTACTGGGAAGGTGTTGGAATTTACATGCCATTGCCAACTGAAAAGATAATTCTGTACGACCAAAAAGGGAAACGTGGAATCCTGGCAGCACAAACCCTTCAGCAATTGGGATATACCAATGTTTTTGCACTTAAAGATGGTTGGAAACAATGGGAACTTACTTTTCCTGACATTTTCGAGAAGAACATGGGAAAAATGAGTGGCGGACACGATACCCCAAAACCTGCCGGTGGATGTTAAAAATAGGAGTTAAACATTAAATAAATCATTTCTTAATCAATAATTAAAATCAACAAATACTATGAAAAAACTATTTAAAGTCCTGATTATCCTTGCACTTGTTCCAGCTTTGTTTTTAGGAAGCTGTAAAAAAGAAAACGAGGAAACTTTTGATGCACAGAAAGCCTTAACTGATTATTTGGTTACCCAGAATCTGGATATTAACACCATTATTGCCAATTTTGTGTATGCTGCTCCCGCCGATGGAAACGTCAGTGCAAAATATGTTATTGACATTCGTACTGCCGATGAATTTGCACAAGGTCACATCACCGATGCTCACCGTGTCGATCTGCCAAACATTTTATCAGAAGCAGCCAAAGCCACAAAACCAATATTGGTAGTTTGTAAAACCGGGCAAACAGCCACCCATGCCGTTACTTTGCTACGTTTGTCGGGATATGCCGATGCAGCTGCATTGAAATGGGGAATGAGCGGATGGAACACCAAACTTGATGTTTGGAC
>CAMDGL010000351.1 GCA_945897845.1 Chitinophaga pinensis
CCTGAATTGTCGCGCATCCGGAAAGAATTGATCAGCAAACAATCAGGAGTTTCGAAACGCCTGCAAGCCATCCTGAAAAAGGCGCAGGACGATGGTTTGGTGGAGGACGACGCCTCGGTTGCCATTCGTGACGGACGTGCGGTTATCCCCGTTGCCTCTGCTTTTAAGCGTAAACTGAATGGCATTGTACATGATGAATCATCCACCGGAAAAACATCGTACATAGAACCTGCCGAAGTGGTTGAGTTAAACAACCAGATTCGCGAACTGGAATATGCCGAAATACGAGAGATTGTTAAGATTCTGACAATCTTTTCAAACGATATTCGTCCGTATGTGCCTGATTTGATGCTTGCCTACGAGTTTCTTGGGAAGATTGATTTTATCCGCGCTAAAGCCATTTATGCCAACGATATCAATGGCATCAAACCATACATGGAAAACAAATGTCAGTTGGAGTGGGAGGGGGCAGTCCATCCTTTGCTGATGCTGGCCTTGCGCCGCGAAAACCGGAAAGTGGTTCCGCTAAACATTACACTCACGCCAAAAAAACATATTTTGCTGATTTCGGGCCCCAACGCGGGTGGTAAATCGGTTTGCCTGAAAACGGTTGGTTTGCTGCAATACATGCTGCAGTGCGGTTTGCTGATTCCGGTGAAAGAAAACAGTGTAACCGGCATTTTTGAAAAGTTGTTCATTGACATTGGCGACGAACAATCTATTGAAAACGATTTGAGTACTTACAGCTCGCATTTGATGAACATGAAGTTTTTTTTGAAGAATTCGAATGAAAAGACCTTGGTATTGATCGATGAATTCGGAACCGGAACAGAACCGATGTTGGGTGGCGCCATTGCTGAATCAATTCTGGCACAGTTGGATCAGATGAAAACTTTTGGCGTAATCACTACTCACTATACCAACCTGAAACACTTTGCATCTTCGTCTGAAGGGATCGAAAATGCTGCCATGATGTACGATTCAGCTAAAATGGAACCATTGTTTCAGCTCGATATCGGAAAACCGGGAAGCTCATTTGCTTTCGAAATCGCGCGGAAGATAGGCCTTCCGGAGAGTATTCTTCAGATGGCGACCGAAAAAATAGGCAAGGATCACATTAATTTCGACAAGCATTTGCGCGACATCGTGCGCGACAAACGATACTGGGAAACCAAAAGGGAGAAAATCCGGAAAGTTGAGAAATCGCTCGACGAATTGGCCGGAAAATATGAAACTGATTTGGGGCAACTCGAAAAGCAGCGCAAAGAGATTTTGCTGAAAGCCCGACAGGATGCAGAAGGTATTTTGGCTGAAGCCAACAAACGCATCGAAAATACCATTTTTGAAATTCGTGAAAGTCAGGCGGACAAGGAAAAAACCAAACAGATCAGGGCGAAACTAACGGAATTCAAACTTGAAGTTCAGGAAATTACTGATGTTCCTGATGAATTTATCGATAAAAAGATTCAGAAACTAAAAGAAAAAGAATCGCACCGAAATGAGAAACGTGCGGTCAGGAAAGAAACTGTACAAAAAGAGATGGTGCCTGAACCTGAAGTTTGGAAAATTGGCGACAAGGTTTTAATGACCGGAAACCAAAATGTGGGTGAAATTCTGGAATTGAATGAAAAAAATGCGGTGGTCGCTTTCGGGCAGCTTCGCACATCGGTGAGCCGCGACAGGCTTCAGAAAATAACCAACAATGAAGCAAAAAAGGTACAGCGAACTTACAACCAGACTTTGCCCAACATCAACAAAGGTTTGAGCGAGAAACGGCTCAATTTTAAAACAGAAATTGATGTTCGGGGACAGCGCGGAGAAGAAGCTGTTCAAACCATTCAGGCTTTTATTGACGATGCCATCATGCTAGATTATAGCGAGCTGCGGATTTTGCACGGCAAAGGAAATGGGATTTTGAAAGAAATGATACGGAACTATTTAAAGTCGGAACCAATTGTCAAATCTGTCCGCGACGAACATGTTCAGTTTGGCGGTGCAGGAATTACGGTGGTTGAACTTGGTTAGTGAGGCCTCCCCCAACCCCCTCCACAAGAGGGGCTTAAAAATTGCATTTGCGAACATTGTAGAAATTTAGAATATGAAAAAACTTAATCGAAGCATTCTTTCTCTCCCCCCTCGGGGGAGTCGGAGGGGGCTTTTATAAAAATAAACATATATACAGATGATTAACGAAAAATTAGATAAACAACTGATTGAAGTTCTGAGAGAAAACGGGTTCACAGAATCCACCGAATTGGAACAAATTTGTATTCCTCGCATTAAAAGCGGACACGACCTGATGTGCATTGCCCCAAAAGGCGCAGGCAAAACGGCTACCATTGTGGTGAGCGTTCTTCATCGCCTGAAAGCTTCATTGAATGATGTTCCGAGGGCTGTAATTGTGGTTCCAAACAAGGACATTGCCCTGGAAATGAAAGCAGAATTTGAACGTCTGGGTGAATACACCGATCTGAGGGTTAACACAGCCTGCGACAATGAAAAAATTGATGACCAGAAGGACAAGGTTTACATGGGATCGGATGTAGTAATCGGCACTCCAAAAAGGCTGAACCTGCTATATTCATTGTATGCATTGAACCTCAGTGCGGTTAAAATATTTGCCATCGACGATGCCGAATCGGTAATTAAAAGCATCAATTACCTGCAAATTGACCGGCTTACTGAAAGTATTCCCAAAGCGCAAAAGATTGTTTTTGCCGGTGAATTGACAGAATGGCTTGAGCGCTATTCCAACGAATTCATGAACATTCAGGAAGTAATAGAAATAGAGGAAAATGAAGGCGAAACCGATGCTTAAATGAAAAAGGTTGAAAATGTTTAATCGATAACGACCAATGGTTTTATCTAATAATTAGGTTATTTTTGTTTATTGGTTTTAATCTTAATAACATATTGAAATGAATTTTGAGAATTTTGATTTCAATGAAGTAAAAGGATTTGAATGGGACTTTGGGAATGTCGAAAAGAATAAAAAGAAACACGACCTTGATAAATGGTAAATCGAAGAAGTTTTTTTTAATGAGCCATTTGTAATTTACGAAGATAAGAAGCATTCAATTGTTGAAAATAGGTGGTATGCTTTTGGGAAAACGGATAATGAATTAAAACTTTTGGTTGTCTTTACTGTTAGAAACAGTCTCATTAGAGTTATATCAGCAAGAAAAATGAATAAAAAAGAGAGGGCTTATTATGAAAACCTTTAAAACAATACCCGAATTTAAAAATGAACTTGAAGAATTTGAATTCTGGAGTAAAGCTGATTCGATGGATTACATTGACTGGGATGAAGCTAAAAAAGTGAATTTTCCAAACCTAAAAAAAACTTCACAAGAGATAATATTAAATTTGCCACTTGACTTGCTCGAAAAAATTAAGGTTAGAGCAAACAAAATTGATGTGCCTTTTGAATCTTTGGTTAAAATGTACATTCTCAAAGCATACAACGACAATACTCAAAATTACATTCCATAAAGAATTACGTTAATCATCATCCATGCGCTTCTCCTTCTTGATTTTTTTCAGCATCGTTATCCTGATTTATCTTTCATCAAACTTTTATCTTTTTGTCCGTGGGCTTCAGGTTTTTTCACTGAACCTGCCAATGAGAAGGACTTTTAGTGTCATTTTCTGGACTTTGGTGCCGATGTTTATCATCGGTTCTGTTTTGGAACGGTCTTCTTCATCGGCTTTTGGCGAATGGGTTTACCGGATAGGTGCATTCTGGCTGGCTTTTATGCTGTATTTTACGATTGCCGCCGTGCTAATTGATTTGGTTCGGATTTCAAATTATTTCTTTCACTTTTTGCCTATGTTTTCTGCAATCATGAAACTACGACTTGGGCTGATTGTCGTTTCATTGGTTTCTATAATTGTAATTGCAGGTCATGTCAATGCATTGTGGATCAATGTGAGAGAAATACCATTGACCATTCATAAAAAGGTTACCGGTCCTTCTGAAATTAAAATTCTTTTGGCTTCGGATATTCATTTGGGGGCATTGATCGGCGAGCGACGCGAAAAACGTTTGCTCGAAATTATTCGTGAGCAAAAGCCCGATTTGGTATTGCTTGCCGGAGATTTGGTTGATGGTGAAATTGGACCCGTTCTGCGAAAAAATCTTGGGCGTCACATTCAGGAAATAAGCACTCCACTTGGTATTTACGCCATTTCAGGAAACCATGAATACATTGGTGGAATCGACCGGACATTACCTTACCTGAAAAGCATTAATATTAAGATGTTGATGGACGAAACGATTGTATTGTCCAATGGCATACAGATAGTTGGGCGAAATGATATTTCTGTTGGAAGAGGGGCAAATGCCCGAAAATCACTCGCTGAACTTAGTTCAGGTTTAGATTTTTCCAGACCGGTGATTGTGATGAACCACCAACCTTACGATCTGCAGGAAGCCGTTGATGCCAAAGTTGACCTTCATCTTTCGGGGCATACCCACAACGGACAACTTTGGCCGTTCAACTACCTGATAAAGTCGATTTTTGAGTTGAGCTGGGGATACCTGAAAAAAGCCGATACCCATTTTTATGTGTCATCAGGCTATGGAACCTGG
>CAMDGL010000352.1 GCA_945897845.1 Chitinophaga pinensis
GTTCCTCCCTTGGTCGGGCGAAATTACAATCAGGATGAAATTGTCAGCATTTTGAATCGAGTTGGCCTACAATTGGGCAAAGTAGTTCCGGTTGTAAACAACGAAAAATCAGGAATTATAATAAGCCAATCACCCGGAGTGAGGCAGCAGGTAAGACCAAATACTGCTGTTGACATTGCTTACGGAGCTGAATTTCAGCAACATGCACCTGGATTTCCTGAAAACGTAATCGTCCCGGATTATGTTGGGATGCAGATTGACCGTACCTTGGGCCGAATTCCGAATGACCGGCTGACACTGGGATCGCAAAGTGAAATAAGTTCTGAAAAGCCCCCTGGTGAAGTAGTGGAACAGTTTCCGCCACCAAATTCAGAAGTTGATCAGGGAACGCCTGTACATCTGAAGTATTCTTCCGGGCCACAGGCCATTCGATATGTTGAAGTTCCAAATCTCGTTGGACTGACATTACAAGAGGCAGCTGAAGTTTTGTTGAAAAATCAATTGTTTGCAGGAAAACTTACCGAGCAGGATTATCAAAATGGAGAAGGCGATGTGTTAAATCAATCACCACCTGCAGGAACACGGGTGGCAGCTGGCTCGACCGTTGATATTAATTATGCGGTTCACGTTCATGAAGCTTATCCGAATATTTCCAAAACAGAACAAATCCCTCCCTGGATATATTGGGGCGGCGGAATTGTTGCGGCGCTGTTGCTTGGAGGATATCTGAGCTGGAAATCGGGAAAAGGAAAGCCTGAGCGAGAAAAAGTTGATAGAAAGGAACCGGAAATAAAAGTAAAAATCATTCCTGATGCGGGAAAGCAAACATTCCATCTCACCCAACCCCGCCAATCGTTTGAAGGATTACAATTAAAAATCATTCCTGACAAAGGAGTTCAAACCTTAAAAACCAAATGACATGAACTACGAAGAAGTATCGGTAAATTATCTTTTCAGAAACAGTAAAGCCTTTGAGGATAAAACATTCAGGATTAAGTCGTCAGAAAAGATAGCAGAACTGAAGAAAACAATCGGCATAAAAAAGCCTCATCTTGAATGGGAAATGGTTTCAGCAAAAATCATCGGGAAAGCTCCTGAATTATTGGATATCAAATTGAAAGACATTCTGGAAAGTGCATGGAAGAAATACAATCAGGTTGAGCAATGCCTCGAGCAGGGAAAAGAGAATCCGGATGAAACATATCTCGTTCCGCTGATAGAGCATACCGTTGTTTCTGAGCATCATCCCAAAATCGAAATCAGATTAAATGAAGTTTCACTGGGAAAAGTTGACTTTGAAATATTACTGAAATTGGAACTAAAGGGAATAATCCTGAAAATTAAAGGGGATAAAATTAACGGTGTAAAAACAGGTTCGTGCAAATGCAAATGTTCACTTGACTGCGAAGGAATTGTCATTTTTGAAGATAGCTCGGAAACTTATGATTTCTGAATCTGTGTATTTATTTATCGTTTGAATCTTTCCGATAATTGATCCAACAGAATAGAAATTAAAAAATTAAATTTTATTAATATTTTATTGCACAAAAGTCATTTAACTTATTACTTTTGAACTACATCTATTTTGCAAGTTTTTGATCTTTCGAATAACATACTAAAATAGAACGCATTAACATCGAATTATATCTTTCATTTATTACTTACTTTTTATACCAACTAAACAAGTGGGAATATTAAAAGACAAATTTTCAGGTTACGATGCCCCGCAGAAAGCCATGCAGGCTGGCATCTATCCCTATTTCAGGGAAATTGAATCCGATCAGGATACCGAAGTAATAATTAATGGTAAAAAGGTTTTAATGTTCGGATCGAACAGCTATCTGGGCCTTACCAACCATCCGAAAGTAAAGGAGGCTGCAAAAGCTGCAATCGACAAGTATGGAACAGGTTGCGCCGGATCACGATTTCTGAACGGAACCCTCGACATCCACATAAAACTGGAAAATAAACTGGCACAACTGGTTAACAAAGAAGCTGCCCTATGTTACAGTACCGGTTTTCAGGTTAACCTTGGAGTTGTGTCAATACTTGCCGGACGCCATGATTACCTTATCCTCGACGAGCTCGACCATGCTTCAATCATTGAGGGCAGCAGGCTTTCATTTTCAAAAGTGCTCAAGTATGCCCACAATGATATGAACTCGCTTGAATCAAAGTTGAAATTATGCAACAATGACCGTATCAAGTTAATCGTGGCCGATGGTGTTTTTTCGATGGAAGGCGATATTCTGAAATTGCCCGAAATAGTCAGACTTGCTGAAAAATACAATGCTTCAATAATGATTGACGATGCCCATTCACTTGGCATTCTCGGCAAAAACGGATCCGGAACTGCTTCCCACTTCGGCCTGACAGATAAGGTTGATCTTATCATGGGAACTTTTTCAAAATCATTTGCTGCCCTGGGCGGTTTTATTGCTGCCGATAAAGATGTAATCAATTTCATTAAGCACAATTCCAGATCACTTATATTCAGTGCCAGCATGACACCGTCTTCAACCGCTACGGTACTTGCTTCCATCGAAATCATGGAAAATGAACCGGAACGAATCAAACATCTTTGGGATTTGACTGCTTACGCTCTTGAGGGCTTTAAATCTGTAGGGTTTGACACCGGTAAATCTGAAACTCCGATTATTCCGCTATTTATCCGCGACGACATTAAAGCGTTGCAGATGACCAAACTATTACTTGCCGATGGAATTTTCGTGAATCCGGTAGTGGCACCGGCAGTTCCAAAAGAAGACAGCCTGATCAGGTATTCGCTGATGGCAACCCATACCAAAGAACAAATTGATATCTCCATTGAAAAAATAGCAAAAGCAGCCAAAAAGTTGGGAGTCCTTGAATTACAACCAGTTTTTGCATGAGCAAAATAATCCTGATCACAGGCATTTCTTCCGGATTTGGAAAACATACAGCAAAACTTCTGGCTGATGAAGGCCATATTGTTTACGGAACTGTCAGAAAAGAAACTTTGACAGACGCCAAGGTTCATCAGCTCAGAATGGATCTTACTGATATTGAATCTATCAGAAAGGCTGTTGCTGAAATTCTAGAAAAGGAAGGCAAAATCGACGTCCTTATTAACAATGCAGGCATGCATTCAGGGGGCCCAATTGAAACATCGTCCATAGAAAATATTAAACTCCAGATGGATACCAATTTCCTTGGAATGGTTTACATGACAAGAGAAGTATTGCCAATCATGCGGAAACAGGGTGGCGGGAAAATTATAAATTTCAGTTCCATTGGCGGTTTAATGGGTTTGCCGTTTCAGGCTTTCTACTCGGCAGGTAAATTTGCCATTGAAGGTTTTAGTGAAGCCTTGAGAATGGAAGTCAAACAGTTCAACATCAAAGTCATACTTATCAATCCAGGTGATTTCCACACCAACAATTCGATGAATCGCAGGAATTACTTGGCGACAACCGGTACCAACGATCCTTATCAGGAACAATTTGTAAAAACACTGGCAGTAATCGAAAAAGATGAAGCCAATGGATGGAAGCCGGAAGTACTTGCCCGGAAAATTGTAAAAATCGTTGAATGCAAAAATCCCCGTCAGAGATATATCATTGCTTCATTTGAACAAAAACTGGCGGCGGCATTGAAATATATTTTACCCGGGAAATTGTTCAGGTTGATTCTTGAAGATCATTACAAAATCTGATTCCGGTCAAGTTTTTTTGCATCAGACTTACTGAAAATCAGCACTGTTAATTCTGATAATTTATAGTAATTTTGATACAAACACTAACCAAAACAGATCAGTCATGAAACACATTACCTTACTAATTATTCTGTCGTTTCTGCTGTCGTCAAGCCTGTATGCACAAACTGCTGCATCCCCTCAAATTCAGGGCAATTACAAAAAATGGCAAACACTGAAATTTATTTTCGAAGGTCCCCAATGCAGCGAAACAGCCTTCAAACCAAGTCCCTTCCTCGATTACCGCTTTGAAGTAACTTTCACAAAAGGCAATAAAAAGTACAAAGTGCCCGGATTTTTCGCTGCCGATGGTGAGTCGGCTGAAACCAGTGCAGTTTCAGGAAATAAATGGCAGGTCAATTTTGTTCCTGATGAGGCAGGAAACTGGAATTACCTGGTTTCGTTCCGAACGGGACACGATATTTCCATCAGCGATCAGCCCGACGAAGGGATTAAAGTTGTTCCCGACGGCACAACAGGAACTTTTACAATCGCCTCAACGGATCAGAGCGCGCCCGGATTTCTTTCAAAAGGCCGCGTGGAATATGTCGGTGAACGGTATCTTAAATTCAGTGAAAATAGCGGCTATTTTCTGAAAGGGGGAGCCGACAGTCCTGAAAATTTTCTGGCCTACACTGGTTTCGATCAAACCAACCGTTACGGCACAAAGGCAATAATGCGGGAAGGTGAAGCCAATCCAAAAGAGAGTTGTCATTATTACCAGCCACATGTGAAGGACTGGAAAGAAGGTGACCCAACGTGGCAGGGCACAAAAGGAAAGGGAATTATCGGCGCATTAAATTACCTGGCTTCGCAGGGTGT
>CAMDGL010000353.1 GCA_945897845.1 Chitinophaga pinensis
CAGATTTTCCGGCGATATTCCAATTCCGTTATCCTTCACTGTGATTTCGCAGAAACCGTTGGACTCTGCCAGATGAATGGAAATGTTTCCCTTTTCATGGGTGAATTTTATGGCATTGACCATCAGATTTCTGAATACTGTCGAGAACATGTTCAGGTCGGCATAAACCATGTATTCTTTGTTTGCTGCAACTTTAATTTTAATGTTTTTCCGTGTCAATGCTCCTTCCAGCAAATCAATGGATTCGTGGATTTGATCATTGACATTAAACACCTTCGGATTAAACAGTATAGAATTGGTCTGCATTTTCGACCATGTCAACAAATTGTCGAGCAGCTCATTGGCATGCCTGGAAGAGTGGTGAATATTTGTCAGGTGATATTCAATTTTTTCGGGATCAAGCTTCTTAAAAGCCGATATCAGGTATTCGGAAAAGCCAACAATAATATTGAACTGATTGCCCAAATCGTGACCAATAATGGAGAACAACTTATCTTTTGTGCGATTCAAATCTTTTAATTCCTCATTTTTCGAACTGATTAATTGGTTTTGTTCCTCAATCCGCAGTGTTCGCTCCAAAATCTTTTGTTCCAGAATTTTCTTGTCGTGTCTGAGTTTTCGTTCCCTCATTTTTATGAAAACGACGATGGACAGCATAATCAGTGCCATGTAAATGAAATAGGCGAAGATACTTTTCCACCATGGCGGAAGAACAACGATGTGAAGGCTGATCTCCTTGTCGTTCCATACTCCGTCGTTATTCGAACCTTTAACACGAAAAGTATATTCCCCTGCCCGAAGCGCCGGAAATGGTACAAACTTCCGGTTCCCGATATCTACCCATTCATCCGAAATGCCTTCCATTTGGTAAGTGTACTTGTTTCGCTGCGGGTTGGTATATTCGAGCGCTGCGAATTCGATGGTGAAAGAATTCACTCTGTGATCGATTTCCATTTCATGATTATCCTCAACATTGATATACTCCCTTGAATTTCTTTTCGTCGCATGGAACGTGGTAAAAACCATATTTGGAATATAGGGATTTTTAGAAATGGAATCGGGATAAAACGAATTAAAGCCATTCATTCCACCCACCAGTATTTCCCCATCGGCGCACGAACAGGCAGCCCTTAAATTGAACTCCAGGCCTTGCAGTCCATCTTCAATGCTGAAGGTTTGAAACGAGTTCAGCTTTTCATTAAACTTGCACAATCCCTTTCCAGTTGTAATCCAGAGTTCGTTGTTCTTATCCTTTACAATTTCAAATATCCGGTTGTTGGGCAAACCCTGCTCGTGAGAATAATAAGAAAACGCGGAATCCTTTTTATTGTAAACATTCAAATAAGTGCTGGTTCCGATCCAAATCTGACCTTTCCGGTCTTCGCAAAGGGTAATGATAAAATCATCACTCAGGCCTTTTTCTCCTTTTCTGAAGTGCCTGATGCTTTTAGTAACCGGACTATAGACGTCCAAGCCACTCAGTGTTGCAATCCAGATCAGTCCTTCAGAATCTTCGAGAATGCAGTAAACCAGATTCGCACTCAATAGGTGCTGATCGTCAAGTTCCTTTTGAAAGACTTCAACAGTCGAATTTTCAAGATTGACTTTGTAAAGTCCGTTCTGAGTTCCGATCCAGTAGTTGGAAGCACGATCCTGAATAATCATGTATATCCTGACATCATCCAATGTTGGTAAAACCGGATTCTTAAAATAATCATTCCATGGTACAAATTGATTGCCCTGCTTGTCGTAAATGGAGATTCCATCACGTGTCCCCAACCAAAGTTGATTGTCCGAATCTTTAAAAATCACATGTACAAAGTCATTCGACAGCTTATGATTACCGGTCTGCTGAGTAGAAAAATGCTCCACCTGGCCAGTTTTCCTGTTGACCCGGTTCAATCCCTGCCCCCAGTTTCCTACCCACAAGCTACCATCATCGTCTTTATATAAGGAAGCAATAACATTTCCCAAAAGATTCAGTGAATTTGGCGAATTACTTCTCCGGTAGAGATTGAACTTTTTTTTCTTTAAATCGGTTTTACTGATTCCCTGAAGTGTTCCAATCCAAAGATTTTCAGACTGATCGATGATGAGCGATTGTACAATATTGTGTCCGATTTCGCTGTTTTCTGAAGTGTAATTCTGAACGTTAACAGGGTTTTGTGAAAGCACATATAAACCGCTGCCTTCAGTTCCAACTATCAGATTCCCGCTTTTATCTTCCATGATCGTCCGGATGCAATTGTTTTCGAACGAAAATTTCTCATCTCCTGAAAGTTCGAACCGAGCTTCCTCAAACTGATTCGTTGCCCTGTTGAAATTGAATAGTCCGGAGGTAGTTCCAACCCAAAGCTTTCCTTTTTTATCCTGGTAAATTGCAGTAACATTTTCTTCCGCAACCAATTGACCACTTTTGTTCCTGAATGTGAAATAGCTGAATACCTTCGTCTGAAGCGAAAATGCAGCCAATCCTCTGGTGGAGCCAATCCAGATTTTGCCATCCACATCTTCCAAAATTGGAATTTTGACATCTTTTACTGCACCGTCGTATTCTAGCTTACTTTGGAAATGGCTAAAGCTTTCGCTTGCCTGATCGTAAACCGATACGACCGGAGGTGTATTGATGGCCACATTCCCATTTTTCAGGCAAAGAATATCATATGTATATTGAGTTACATCGTAGGTGTACCCAGCTTGGTAAGCTATTCGGCGGAATCGGTTTTCGTTCTTCAGATATTTATTCAATCCACCTTTTGTACCCACCCAAAGATTGCCCCCGGAGTCTTCAGCAATAGCATAAATCCAATTGTTCGAAATCGAAAAAGAGTCAGCAGGATTATAACTGTACACATCAAATGACTCGCCATTAAAGCGGTTTAATCCGTTTTGGGTTCCAATCCAGATGTACCCTTTTGAATCCTGAAACATGCAATTGACAACACTTTGCGAAAGTCCGTCATTGATCGAATAATTGGTAAAGTTATATTGCTGGGAATATCCGGAATAGAAATGCAGTAAGCTGAAAAATAATAATCCGATAATTCGTTTCATGGCTTTTGAAAATATCAACCAAGCTAGTTAATTTTACGAACTCAGGCAAATATTTTTGATCACTAAATCAATGCATTATAGCGATTCATGTCAGGGAATAACCATCCTAAAAAGCAGGAATAATTTAATTCATTAAAAGCTTGATTTACTGAATACAGGAACTGAATAATGGCCACTTTTTTTAAACCTTCCTTGCCCGGTCCATTTCCCTTGTCGCGTCTTTCAGTTTTAGGGTTTCGCGTTTGTCGAACGTTTTTTTTCCTTTGGCCAGTGAAATTTCCAGTTTAGCCAAACCGCGGTCGTTGATGAAAAGTTTTAGCGGTACAATGGTAATCCCGCCTTCTTTGGCTTTTTTCTGAATTTTGGCCAGTTCTTTCTTGTGTAAAAGCAGTTTGCGGTCGCGTTTGGCAATGTGGTTGTTGCAGGTTCCCAATTCGTATTCGGAAATATGCATGTTCCTTACATACAATTGGGTTCCCACAAAAGAACAGTAAGAATCTACCAAACTGGCTTTTGCACCGCGGATAGATTTTATTTCGGTTCCGGCCAATTGTATTCCGGCATAAAAGTTTTCAATGATCTCGTAATCAAAGAATGCCTTTTTATTTTTGATGCTTATATTTTGTTGTTTGCGTACCATTTACTGATTGATGATTTATTATTGATGAATGATTATGCCTTTCGGTATGAATAACATTCAGAATAGCAAAAATACATTATTAAACCGTCAGTCAAAGTTTTCTTTCAATCGAACCGGTTATTTTAACTGTGCAATTTCCCTTTTCAGGAATTTCGAATATTGTGAATACATAAAATCGAAGAAAGGTTTTTCGATTTCTTTCGTCCTCGAAGCTTCAAGTGCGTTGATGTAGCGGATCCGATCCTGTTGAAAAACGATCGAAAGTGGTAATCCAAAATATGCCTGAATGTAATTCATCAGTAATCTGGAAGTGCGACCGTTTCCGTCTCCAAACGGATGAATACTTACCAATTGAAAATGAACATGAAAGGCCAGATCGCATTTATCCGAAAAAGTATTGGCTGTATTCAGCTTTTCATTGGTTTCCAAGCAAAGTTGAGCGACCAATCCAGGTACTTTTTTGTAATCCGGGAATGTGCGTGTTCCGGCCCGTACCGTCCCAAAGCGAAATTCGCCGCTGGCAATATTGTAATTTCCCAAAGCCGTATTTACTTCACCTCCTGTATTCTTCATCACCAGAGCACTTGTTTCCTGAAGGAACTCCGGACTTAGTTTTCGCTTTTTCTCAGCCTCTCCAACCACAAATTGCAAGGCATGAAAATGATCAACAACCATTAAATGATGATCAAACGGTTTATTTGTAGCCGGTTTGCCATATTCAAGCAAATTAACAACCTGCGATTCGGTCAGCGTACTTCCTTCAATGCTGGTGGAATGATGCGTGATGGCATAATACGAGTACTTCCCGAAATCAATAATTCCTTTCGAGCGAAACTTATAATCTGATACCA
>CAMDGL010000354.1 GCA_945897845.1 Chitinophaga pinensis
ATCAATGATTTACCGAATATCATTTTTAATTCTTCTCCTGATCGGAGTTGAATCACTTTACGCTCAAAAGAACAAACCGCTTTTCCCGCAAACACCCGGAATGGTTTCTTTTACTTACCGGAACAGCTTTACCAAAGATGTTTCTGCAACACTGGATACGTTGAAAAACCTTGGCATTAAAGACATGGAATTTTCAAATCTTTTCGGGATGAAAGCTGCTGAGATAAGGAAAATGCTTGATGATCGCGGTATGTTTTGTTCTTCGTTCGGAGTAAGCTATCCCGATCTGACGACTAAAACCTGCGAAGTGGGCGAGAATGCAAAAATATTGGGAGCAAAGTATGTACGCGTGGCCTATATTGCTCATGAAGGAATTTTTACCCAGGAAATGGCCATTAAAGCAGCCGAAGACTTTAATACGGCAGGTAAAGTTCTGAATGACGAATTTGGAATCACGTTTTGTTACCACAATCACGGGTATGAATTTGTGCCTTATGAAAGCGGTACACTGATGGATTATATCATTCAGAAAACCAATTTGAAATATGTGAGTTTTGAGATTGATATTTTGTGGTCATTCATTCACGGACAGGATCCGGTAAAACTCATTGCAAAATATCCCGGACGCTTTAAACTACTGCACCTGAAAGACCTTCGAAAAGGTGCTGAATTAAATGCTTCAGGAGGAACTGCTGTTGAAAACGATGTGGCACTAGGTACCGGACAACTTGATATTCCTTCTATTTTGAAAGCAGCAAAAAGAGCAGGAATTAAACATTATTACATCGAAGACGAAAGTCCGGCTTATGCCAAACAGGTACCGCAATCGATGGAATATTTGAAAAGCCTGAAATATTAGGTGTGCTTTTTTATCAGGTTTGTTAATTGTCAGCGTAAAGAAAAACACTTCATATAGGTAATTGTAGCAAGACCAAAAAGGAGAAGAAGATATGAACCTTCTTCTCCTTTGCATTGGGTAGCATAAACAATTATACCACAGATTAATAGCCAGGATTCTGAACCAATTTTGGATTTAATTTCATCGCATCGGTAGGAATTGGTAAAATTCTGCGGTAAGTATCTGAATTTGTTTTGAAACCCCATTTCCCTTCGAATTTACCAAATCGGATCATATCGTTGCGGTGCCAGCCTTCATAAACAAATTCGCGGCTTCGTTCCTTGTACAGATCTTCAAGAGTAACAACTGACCATGCAGCAGTGTTAGAACGGTTTGACCGGATCATATTAACCAGCGACAAAGCAGTTTGACCTCCGGTTGCTGAACCTCCCCGGAGAATAGCTTCGGTTTTCATCAAAATTACATCGGAATAACGAAGGTATGGAACATCATTGTTCTGGTTTCTGCTGGTAGAAGTTTTATCAGGATAAAATTTGATGTTCCGGTATCCCATGTTCCAGGCAATTTCGTCGTTGCCACAGTCAAACAACTCAGGATTCTGGCGATAAACGATATCCGGTGTAAGGTTAACCTGATAAGTATAAGCAGCACCGCCATCGGTACCTGTATAGAACTGATCGTACCCTTTTTTGGTCGTAGTAACCATTATCGGGGTAACACCATCGTTCATAAACTGGAGGCCGTTAAGCCACTGAGCATTACGAATATCACCCGGATCATTAAAGTTGGCATAAAATTCAGGAAGGGTACTCATTGGTGCACTTGGGGTAAAAGCAAGGCTGAATTTTGCTCTCTCCGAACGTGGTACATCGTAGCGGGTGCGATACATCATACCGTTTGTACCAGGATAAGCTGTTGCAGACGGATCGTAAGGGACAGCAAAAATGAATTCTTTCATTTGAGGTCCGTTATCCGGATAAAACATCTGCAAATAGGAAGCACGTGATTCAATGGCAAATTTTCCGGAGTTTATAACTGCATCGCAGGCAGCAATACAATCGTTCCAGCGTGCTGTGCCGGTGTAGTACTCGGCGTTCAGGTACATTTTTGCCAACAGGGCATAAGCAGTCCATTTGGTTGGACGGCCATATGTTTTTGCTCCGGTTTCTTCACTAAGGTTGTTGATCGATTTTTTAACTTCAGTTTCAATGTATTTAAAAACTTCAGCCCTCGGTGCATTTGTTCGTGGAGAAAAATCTCCATACAATGTATCGAGTGGTACATTGCCATAAAAATCCATCATCATAAAATACGAAATTGCCCTCATCATTCTTAGCTCGGCCAGCGTGGTTTTTTTATTGGCACCTTCGGGCATCACATCATTTAAAATAAAGTATGCCTGGTTCGTAACTCCAATGGTCTTTTCAGTAGTGTACCAAAGATAGTTCGTTGCACCATGATCTTTGTCCCATGTATGGTAATGCATCTTCATGTACCCGGCATTATCATACCAGTTCCCTCCCCTTGCAGGAAGAATACCTTCATCGGTACTTATGGTACTCATGAAGAAAAATGAGTGTGCATACTCTCCCCTGAAAGCTGAGTAAACAGCCCCTGCAGTTTGTGCATACTGTGCATCATTTTGAGGAAAAACATCCGGAGTCATTTGCGTTGTGATTGGTACCTCAATATCGTGACAGGACACAACGAAACCTGCAAGAATCGGTAATATGAAGAATATAATTAGCTTTTTCATATGTCTTTAATTTGTTTTTCTAATTGCCATATGGAACTCGCCAAATAGTCATTCTCGTGTGTGAGAAAGTTTTTACTCATGGCTCGTTTCATACATTTATATTTATAGATTTTTAAAAAGTAGCCTTTACACCAAACAAAACAGTGCTTGTTTTGGGATAAAAGTTATTCGAATCAACTCCCGGAGCAATACCTCCCTGTTCAACTTCAGGATCGATACCAGAGTATTTGGTAATCACAAACAAGTTATTTACAGAAGAGTATATCCGAAGGTTTTTCACATAACTGCCCAGGTTTTTAAAATTATAACCCAATGTTGCATTGTCCAGGCGGATGTAACTGCCATCCTCAATAAAGCGGGAAGAGTATTTGTAAACATTCAGGTCGGTGGGTGATTCATCGGCCACATCAACCAGAACATTGGCCGAATGGGCAGTACTTGGCCTGAAAAGATCGGCACGGGTTGCATTAAAGATTTTATTTCCGAATACGCCACGGATAAAGATGTTCAAATCCCAGTTTTTGTATTTGAAATCATTGGTCCATCCCATCAGCAATTTGGGTTGAGGACTGCCCATGTAATGATAATCTGTACCAATTCCCGGATTTGTTGTCAGTGAGCCATCCTTGGCTACATACTGTGAAACTCCAGCCGAATTTTTGCCGGCATATTCCAGCGTGAAAAACTGACCGATGGGTTTACCTTCCTTCAATATCTGAAGTGTGCTTCCCGTTTGGCCACCGCCGTCAGGTTGAGTGATTCGTACAGAGTCGCCACCAATAAACAATTGGTTGGTCAGCTTTTCGATCACGTTTTTGTTGTGGGCCAGGTTGATATTGCTTGTCCATGTAAAGTTTTTTGTATTTACCGGAGTCGCATTCAGGCTGATTTCAATCCCTTTATTTGACATTTCGCCTCCATTGGCTGTGATGCTTCCTGCCGGAACAAGCACCGGATTCACTGAATAAGAATAGATCATTCCGCTTGTATTCTTGCTGTAAACTTCAATATAACCGCTCAATTTTCCTTTCAGTACCGTGAAATCAATACCGAGGTTGGCAGTGGAGGTTTTTTCCCATTCCAAATCCTGATTGGCAGCTTTGCTCGGTCCAAATGCTGCAACCTGCTGACCATTGTTGTAGAATGTTCCAAGTCCACCCATAATGAATTGTGCGGTATATGCATCGAACCCAGTTGAGTTACCGGTTACCCCATAGCTGGCACGCAGTTTCAGGTCGCTGAAAATACTTTGCGATTGCATGAATCCTTCTCTGTCAATTCTCCAGGCAGCTCCGACAGATGGGAAATACCCCCATTTGTTATTTTCACCGAAAACGGAACTTCCATCGCGGCGAATGGATGCCTGTAACAAATATTTACTGTCGTAATTGTAATTAAAACGAGCAAAGTCAGAAATTAACCGTGTTTTCTGATAGGCCTCTAAACTGCCAAAATCGACTTTATAACCCGTAACTGTTGAATAATTACCAAGCGCAAGGTTGTTGTAACTTACGTCGTCAACCGGGAAGTTGGTATTTGAAGCCATGAATCCATCGCCCAAAGTATTGTCTTGCCATGAATATCCAACAACAGCATTAATCATACTTTTACCAATCTCCTTATTCCAGGTCAGGTAATTTTCGAAAATCACGTTGGTACTTTGGTAAGTACTTCTGCTTGCCAAACCATTTGATCCGAAATTAATAATCGAATGCGTTGATGGCGGCTCAGGATTGTTGTAAAATTGTGCGCTGTTGTACCACTTCGCATAGTAACTGTTGTAATAGCTGCCGTTTAACGAAGTGTTTCGCTGATAGGCCAAATTCAGATTATAGGTTAATCCAAATGGAAGTTTTACTTCCGTAGTGAAATTACCCAATAAATTATTGATTTTTGAATCATCGTCAGCCTGTTCAATAATTGC
>CAMDGL010000355.1 GCA_945897845.1 Chitinophaga pinensis
GATGCGGTGAAACGCGCTTTGCCCACTGCGAAAATAGGTGGTCCCGAAACAACCGGACCGGGATGGGACAAAGCGGAAATTTTCCTTCGTACTTTCCTTGACCATGTGCTGACCGGTAAAAATTATGTGACCGGTAAAGTAGGTTCGCCGCTCGACTTTATTACTTTCCATGCCAAAGGCGATCCTAAATTGGTCAACGGAATGGTACAAATGAACATGGGTACACAACTGCGTGATATCGACAAAGGCTTCGAAATTGTTGCTTCCTATCCGGAGTTAAAAAAACTACCCATTATTATTGGTGAATCAGATCCTGAAGGTTGTGCAGCGTGCTCTGAGGCAGATTACCCGCAAAACGCCTATCGTAACGGAACCATGTATGCAAGTTATACTGCCGCAGCTTTTGCCCGAAAATACGAATTGGCCGATCATCATGCAGTCAACCTCTTTGGTGCGGTCACCTGGGGCTTCGAATTCGAAGATCAGCCCTGGTTTGCCGGATTTCGTGATATGGCTACCAACGGTGTTGACAAACCTGTCCTGAATGTTTTCAGGATGTTTGGAATGATGGGCGGAAACAGGGTGGAGGTGAATCAGAATAACCTGGCATACAGTTATCAGAAAGTGCGCGACGAAAGTGTCAGGGGACAAAGTCCCGACATCAATGCCATAGCTGCAAAAGGAAAAAATTCAGCAACGGTTATGGTGTGGAACTATCATGACAACAATGATTTGAACGTTTCGGCCTCACCGGTTGAAATTAAACTGGAAGGCATCCCTGTCGGCAAAGTATTGTTGAACCATTACCGGATCGACCAGCAGTTCAGTAATTCCTATACGGCGTGGAAAGCAATGGGATCACCACAGAATCCAAGTCCCGCGCAAATTGCTGAACTTGAAAAAGCTGGTCAATTACAACAGTTTACATCACCCGAATGGGTTAAAATAGAGGATGGAAAGGCTACAATACAAATGGATTTGCCCCGGCAGGGCGTTTCTTTTTTGCAGTTGTTGTGGTAATTTTTCCGGTAAAATTTGAATCTGAACTTATTAAAAACTCGACTATGGGAAATCGTATAAAATCTTTGACTTTCGGATTGTTTTTGTTCCTTACTTTTTTTGGATTGATGAGTTTCTCTACAAAGGAAACCAATCAAAAACCTGGATGGCCGCAAATTACCCAGGAAGCAAAACCTTGGAGCCGCTGGTGGTGGATGGGCAACAGTGTCAATCCATCTGATTTGAAAGCCGCCATGGAAGCCTATTCCAAAGCCGGTTTGGGCGGATTGGAAATCACGCCGATTTACGGGGTGCATGGTTACGAAGGTAAATTCATCAAATTCCTTTCTCCGGAATGGATTGATCAACTGAAATATACCCTTCAGGAAGGCAAACGGCTTGATATGGGCGTTGACCTCGCAATGGCTTCTGGCTGGCCGTTTGGAGGTTTGTGGGTTACTCCCGAAGATGCCTGTAAATACATGGCTGTTGAATCGTATTTCCTGAAGGAAGGGGAGCAACTTCAGGAGAAAGTTGAAATGATTCAGGAAACCATGGTGCGTTCCATTAGCCGTAAAAATCTGCAAATTTCGCACTTAAAATATCCGGTGAGCGCCAATGCCGACAGCCTGCAAAACTGGGCCATCGATCAGGTACGCTACCCCAATCCTATGCCGCTTCAGGCGCTGATGGCCTATTCCGATAAAGGTGAAATTCTGAATCTTACCTCGAAAGTTGGTTCAGATGGAAAACTCAACTGGACAGCAACCGCCGGTTTGTGGAAATTATTCGCTGTTTTCGAAGGCTGGCATGGCAAAATGGTTGAGCGCGCCGGTCCGGGTGGAGAAGGCGATGTGATCGACCACTTTTCGGCCAAGGCAATTGACAGTTACCTCGGACATTTTACAAATTCATTCAAAGGTCACGACCTGAACGGATTACGCGCCTATTTCAACGATTCTTATGAGGTGGACGATGCGCGGGGCGAAGCCAATTTTACGCCGCTGATGTTCGACGAATTTCAGAAACGGCGTGGTTACGATATTCGCGAATACCTTCCGGCATTGCTTGGACAGGACTCACCCGAATACAATCAGCGTGTACTCACCGATTACCGCGAAACGGTTTCCGATCTGATCCTGGAGAATTACACCAAACGCTGGCACGACTGGGCGGTGAACGGTGGAAAAATTATCCGTAACCAGGCGCACGGAGCTCCGGCCAATATTCTCGATTTGTATGCTGCTGCCGACATTCCTGAAACTGAAGGCGAAGACATTGTGAAAGTGAAAACTGCTTCGTCGGTAGCGCATGTGATGGGCAAAAAACTGGCGTCGTCCGAATCTGCTACCTGGCTGAAAGATCATTTCGAAGCATCGTTGTCAGATGTGAAACATGCCATCGACCTGTTTTTGCTGGCCGGTATCAACCATGTTTTTTATCACGGTACAACCTTTTCGCCTCAAAATGTTTCATGGCCGGGCTGGATGTTTTATGCCGCTGTTCACTTCGGACCAACCAATACTTTCTGGAACGATTTCGGAACTTTAAATACCTACATCGCCCGTTCGCAGTCGTTTTTACAGGCCGGAAAACCTGATAACGATATCCTTCTTTATTACCCAATTTCAGATGAATATGCTGTTCGTGGCAAATCAATGTTATTGCATTTTGATGGCGCTGCAAAAGGTTCGTTGGTTCGCAAATCGGCAGAATATCTCTTCGAAAAAGGATTTGCATTCGACTATATTTCCGACCGGCAGATTGCCCAACTTGAAACCAAATCAGGAAAAATCCTGACTGGCGGAACAAATTACCAAACCGTTTTGCTGCCTCCTGTGAAATTGATGCCTGTCGAAACCTTCGAAAAATTATTGGTTCTGGCAAAAAACGGCGCAACTGTTTTAATGGAAGAACTTCCTTTGGATGTTCCCGGACTGGGAAAATTGGCTGAAAGACAGGTCAGGCTGAAGAGTTTGAAAAACTCATTGTATTTTGTTCCAGCTACCGGAACCGCAAAAATTGCCAAAGTTGGCAAAGGCCGTATCCTGACCGGCAACTTGTCAGATATGCTGGTTCAGGCAAAAATCCGTCGCGAAACGATGTTCGATCGCGACATTCAGTGTATTCGCCGGATTGACGGAACTACCACCACTTATTTTATCGCCAATCGCGGTGCCGAAACCATCGACGGACTGGTTCCGCTGGAGACTGCAGTCGGTTCGGCTGTTTTGTACAACCCGATGAATGGCAGTTTCGGACAGGCAATTACAAAAGTTTCGGGCAAAACCAACATGGTTTATCTTCAATTAAAGCCGGGAGAAAGCAGCTTAGTGCAGGTTTTTGCCGGAAAAACCAATGCTCCTGAATATGCTTATCTGAAAGCTTCAGAAGATAAAATTGCACTTGATTCCGACTGGACACTGTCCTTTGTGAGCGGTGGCCCCGAACTTCCGCAACCTGCAAAACTGCAGAAATTAGGTTCGTGGACCGAACTGGAAGGCAGCGGCTACAAAGCTTTTTCAGGAACGGCGGTTTACAAAACGAGCTTCGCAAAACCTTCAGGAAATGCACAAACCTGGCAGCTCGATTTGGGGAAAGTGGCACACAGCGCCCGCATTATCCTGAATGGGAAAGAACTTGTTACTCTCATCAGTTCTCCTTATTCAGTAAACATTCCGGTTTCTGAACTGAAGGATGAAAACAGGCTTGAGATTTTGGTGACCAACCTGATGGGCAACCGCATGGCTGACATGGAGCGCAAAGGACAACCGTACAAGATTTTCTACAATATCAATTTTCCGGCCTACAAAGCCGAAAACAGGGGAGCCGACGGTTTATTTACAACTTTGGGCTGGAAACCTCAGTCGTCTGGATTATTCGGACCGGTGACGCTGACGTCGCAAAAGCCCCACCTAACCTCCCCATAGGGGAGGAATTTTGCTGATATTCGAAAATAACAGCACTTAATAATAACTGGATAAGTTACGGTTTTTTTTGTTTTTACCCTGAAGGGGCAGCATATCAATAACCCGGGGCAAACGACGAAGGAGTGTCGCCCCAGGTAAGAAAATGAGCGAATCAACCCGTCCGCGAGATGAAGATGAAAGAAGCTTTAACTTCTTTTCGGACGGAATTGAAACAGCCTGCGCAAATGAATTTAAATAAGACTATAAAACCATTTGACAATTAAACTGATTTAATAATGTTACAACTAAAATCAATCTTTCTAGTTGCTGTATTTTTTTTTATAGCAGCATGTTCATGCAAGAAACAACCGTCAAAAATTGATCGGCTTGCTTTGGTTACCCGCAACAATGTGGTGGTTGAGCAACCCGATACTTTGGCCAGCTTATCGGTCGGAAACGGTGAATTTGCCTTCACCACCGATGTCACCGGACTGCAAACATTTTACAAGGAATACGAGAATGGTGTCACGCTTGGCACACAATCCAACTGGGGATGGCATACTTTTCCGAATACCGAAAATTATCAGGTAATGGAAAGCGCCAAATATTCGGATTA
>CAMDGL010000356.1 GCA_945897845.1 Chitinophaga pinensis
TACAGTTACGGAATGGTTGATCCCCAATCCATGAATCACCAAAGTATCAGAGGGGTATTTTTTATTGATCCTGAAAACAAGATCAGGGCTTTTCAATTTTATCCAAATGAGGTTGGCAGAAGTACCGATGAAATTGTGCGGTTATTAAAAGCGTTGCAAAACCAGTACAGCCATCCAAATACAGTAATGCCGGCCAACTGGCAGCCAGGCGATGATGTGATGGTTCCGATACTTACAAAAGAGGATAAAGAGGAATTGAAATCTCCGGATTCGAAAATTCACTTCATCAATTGGTACATGATTTTCAGAAAACTCAAATAATTATATCGGTTAACTATGAAACTATTCAGATACACAGCACTGATTCTTTTCCTTTTAATTAGTCAATTTGGAAAGGCACAGCAGGGAGGGACTCAAATACAAGGTTCAGTTTACAGTTCGGATAATGAACCAGCCATGTTTTCTACAGTCATTTTACTCGATCAGGACTCGGTTTTGATTGGTGGCGCCTTAACGAAGGAAGATGGTTCTTTCATCATAGAGAAGGTTGCGCCGGGAAATTATTCTATTCAGGTAAAGAACATGGGATTCCACACTTATACCTCAAAAAAGTTATCCATCGCCAGTAATGAAAATTTAAGTCTGGATAAAATCACCCTGATTCCATCGACTACGCAGCTGGATGAAGCGGTAGTTACCGCCCGGAAAGCGATGATTGAAATACGTGCCGATAAAATAGTGTACAATGTTGCGAGTAGTCCAAATGCATCAGGAAACAATGGAATGGAATTGATTGGCAAAGCGCCGGGGATCATTGTTGATATGGACAAAAACATCATTCTTCAGGGAAAATCGGGAGTTCAGATTTATATCAATGGACGTCCTACGAGACTTTCAGGAAATGATCTGACCAACTTTTTGGAAAGTTTGCGTTCCGAGAATATTGAGTCCATAGATATTATCACCAACCCCTCGTCGAAATACGACGCTGAAGGTACTGCCGGGATTATCGATATCGTTTTGAAAAAAAATATCAGCCTGGGATTCAACGGAAATGCGACCGGAAGTTTTTCTCAGGGCAGTTTTTCAAGATCAAGCGTTGGAACCTCGTTAAATTACAGTGGTGACAAGATAAACCTGTTCACTACCCTAAGTGTTTCAGACAATACCTGGCAGACTAATTTTGACGAAACAACCTATCAAAGTGGGTTCCTTTTAGACAAAAATTCAAAAAGCGAAAACAACACAAAAGCCATCAATTTTTCAGGAGGCATGGATTATAGCATCAATCCTGAACAATCTGTAAGTATCGACGGAAGGGTATTGATAAACAAAAGGGATAATGTGCTGCGAAGTACTACCGGAGTTTTCGATACAACAGATCTGGTGAACGGGGAAATTCTCAGAGCGGCAGCGCTGGATAAAATGCCAAGCGAAAATTATATTCTGAATGCCAATTACCGCAATGTTTTCAGCGAAACTGCAAATCTTTCGGCTGATCTGAGTTTTGGAAAATATTCAAGCAAAAAAAACACCCTCCAGCCCAATGATTACCTTAATGCTGTTAATGGTGTAATCCTGAGAACCTTGAATAAAGAATATGACGCGAGTACCCAGATTGATTTGTGGTCCGCAAAAGTTGATTATGAAAAGAAACTAAAAAAGATTACACTTTCAACGGGAGCCAAATATTCTTACATCACAACCGGCAACCAACTTGCATTTTACAACGTTGAAAATGGCCTTCCCATTTTTGACAAAACCAGGAGCAATGATTTCAATTATCTCGAAAAGGTAGCTGCTGTTTACTTTATACTGAATGTAAATCCCACGGATAAACTCATGATCAATGCAGGTTTGAGGATGGAAAACACTTCGTCGCTGGGCAAATTGGAAAGTGAATTACCTACAGACGATAATGAGGTGGCAAGAAATTACCTGGATTATTTTCCAAACCTGGGTATTTCGTTCGATGATAAAAAAAACAACGCAATAAGTTTAAGTTACGGACGACGGATCACAAGACCCAATTACCAGGATTTAAATCCATTTGAATCCCGGTCGAGCGAATTGTCGGCCTGGAAAGGCAATCCGTTTTTGAAACCCAATTACATCGATAACTATCAGGTATCCTATTCATTCAAGCGAAAGTTGGTTATTTCAAACACGTATAGCGTCACCCACGATTTTTTTGCCACCATATTTGAAATTTCACAGCAAAAAGGGAATGTCCTGATCCCACGGAACATGCAAAAATCTACCAACAACGGATTGTCGGTCAGTTATCCGCTTCGGGTCATAAAATGGTGGGATTTATCTTCGTTTTTCAATTACAATTTCGAAACGTACAAAGGGGATTTGAACGGGACGAAAATTGATTTGAAAGCCAGTACCTATAATCTCCGTTTGCAAAATAACATCCAATTGCCCAAAGCAGTGACAATGGAATTGACCTATTACCTTAATAGTCCGTGGATTTGGCGGGGCTCAGTAAATGTTGAAGGATTTTCCGGCTTGAGTATTGGCGTTAAAAAAGAATTCCTTGATAAAAAGTTACTGGTTCAGCTAACAGGGAATGATATTTTAAATACCTCCAGTGATTATCACTATAAAAGTAACTATGGCGGAATGGTTGTCGATGGAGTAATAAGTTTTGACAATCATCGCGCCGGAATAAGTGCGACCTATAAATTCGGCAATCAAAAGGCAAAAGCAAGGAAAAAGGGCAAGTCGGCAATTGACGATGAATTAAACCGGATCTCAAATTAAAAATTTTCAGCCCTTTTTCACCACCAAGCCAACCGGCCAGGGAACAGGACTTGGGTTGAGCATGGAGTACGATATTGTGAAAACACATGGCGGAGAATTAAAAGTAAATACAAAAGAAAATGAGCGAACAGAATTTACGATCATATTGCCTGCATGAGCAATGGTGTGATAGCTATCGGAATATGTTTGGAGTATTTGTATTTGTGATTCAATTGGTTTACATTTAATAGAGTTAAAAATTCGATTTCGCAAGAATTGGAAGAAGAGAAATATATACAAAATAATTTTTCATTATAATTTAATAAAATAAAAGTATGGCAACAATTACAGTTTCTTATGATGGTGTGGATTTAATATTGTCTGATAACGGACATACAAATGCAAGTCGCAGTGAACAAATAAACTGGCACCCAGGCAGCGGGGTTAAGACTGTTACAAATGTTACAGCGAAATCTTCTTCACCCGTATCGACTGAAAATTTTTGGTCGAATGCACCCCGTGAAAATGGAGTGAACTTTAGAGGGACAATTAATGGAACCATTGAAGGTGCCTGGGACTATGATATTAGTTGCAATGTCGGAACCAATAATAATCCGGTAATTAAAACAAAAGACCCAAGAATTCAGGTATTGTCATAGTAGATTTTTTCATAATAAACTTCCATGTTGCTGAAAGAAAAAGGTTATTTCTTACTGATAAGTTTTCTGTGTCTTATTCTTCCTGTTGTATACAGCCAGGATCAAAAAGTGGCAGACAGCCTGACGATCATTTATAATGAGGATCTGTTAAATGATACGGACAGATTAGAACTGCTTAGGCAACTATCCTTCAATGAGGTAAAGGATCTGAATTTGTCTTTAAAATATGCGGAGGAATTAATAAACCTGTCCATAAAGACAGGAAATAATAAATTCCTGCATAGCGGTTATTTTCAGAAAGGAAACAAGAAAAGATTATTTGGCGATTTGGAAGAAGCGCTGGATGCCTATATTAAAAGTGCAGAAGCTGCCCGGTTATATTATGATGCGAGGGGTGAAGGAAATGCCTATGGTGCCATTGCCGATATTTACTCTATCTCAAATAATCATCCCAATGCAAGGCACTATTATCATAAAGCAATTGC
Source organism: Chitinophaga pinensis (assembly GCA_945897845.1). Taxonomy (GTDB): domain Bacteria; phylum Bacteroidota; class Bacteroidia; order Bacteroidales; family Prolixibacteraceae; genus Aquipluma. Next base: position 3,893 of record CAMDGL010000356.1, read on the forward strand.
AATCCTAAGAGAATTAAATGACTCTGTTGCCTTAGCCTCCTTGATTTTAAACGCCGGGGAGGAATTTATGAATAGCCAAATTTACGATACTGCTTATGTGTATTTCAATGAATCAAAAATCATATTTGAAAAGCGCAATTACTCAATCGGGAAGGCTTACAGTATTGGTAATATCGGAATGGTTTACGCCAATACCGGTGAAAGTAATCTTGCTGAAAAGAATATCAAAGAAGCTATTCAAATATTGGAAGAATTGGAAGACTATTATCCTATCTGTGTTTATCTCATTTCAATGGCCGATATTTATATTGTAAAAGGAGATGAACGCGCTGCATTAAATTATGCAATGAAAAGCCTGACACTTGCCCGGCAATACGGACTGAAAGAACAAATCCGGGATGCCAATCTGAAACTTTCAGAACTTTATGAACGATCCGGGAAACCTGCAGATTCTTATAAATACTACAAAAATTACATCATTTACAGAGACAGCATAAATAACATCAAAACAGTGCAGAGTATGGCAAATCTTCGCACTGATTTCGAGGTTTCTCAAAAGCAAATTGAAGTGGATCTGCTCAACCATCAGAAACTAAACCAGCGATGGTGGTTAATAACC
>CAMDGL010000357.1 GCA_945897845.1 Chitinophaga pinensis
CCTTCCACTCCGCCCTGGTAATTGGCCAGCATCTGATAAACTTTATTTCCATGATTGCCTTCACTGACGAGCGTTCCAACACCGTCATTCAGAACATGACCACTGAACACGAACAGAATATTCGGATACTGACTTATCAGCTTGTCCCAAATTTGCTCTCCATTGTTCACTGCATCTTCTCCCACAGCTTTCCCTACGCCATAATTCTGCGGCAGCCATTTGTGTCCCTTTCCTTCACACATGCGGGTATCATCGGAATACATATAGGCATGTGTATTAACAATCACTTTGTGTTTTGGATGTTTTTCGATAATGCCGGCTGCCCAATCAAGTACTTTGTTTCGGGGGCCAAATTCAAGAGAAAGAATTAACCATTTGTATCCACCAGCTTTAAAGGTATGCCAGGTGTTGGTCATATCGCCGGCAACATAGGCACCACCAAAAGATTTAGCCTGACTATATTTTGAGTAGGGTAAAAATCTGTTTAATAAATCAGTATTGCGATCCAGGGTTTTTCCGCCTTCTCCGGTATCATGATTTCCGGGGACAAATGTATAAGGAACTTTCCCGTCCATCTGGTTAAATGATTCGGCTGCAACATTCCACTGCGCTTCATTATTGTCATCAGTAATATCGCCCTGGTGAAGGACAAAAGAAATATCCTTTGCATTTTCGGCAATCCATCTTGTCTGCGACTTGAAAATTTCAGGATAAGTTTCTGTGTAAGTTTGGGTATCAGGCAATAAAACCAGCATGAAAGATGATTTTTTTCTTCCTGAACTAAATACAATCAGTATCAGTACAAGTGTAAATAGTTTTAGAAATTGCTGCATAGGTTTCATTTTATTCGGTTAAGGTTCAGCTTTTTATACAAACTTGTATCTTCATTTGTTTATTGTTTCCAAGCCAAAGGTGAAAACCTCCGAAGGAGTCCGTGAGTTTTTCATGATTTCAAGCATTTCTTTAACAATCTTTGGATTTTTTGCAGCAACATTGTTTTCTTCACCAAGATCGGTCTTTAGATCGTACAATTCAGTAGTGATTTTTTCAGGAATTGAAACATTGTAACGGACAAGTTTCCAGTCTCCCATACGCACTGCCTGACGACCTTTCTGTTCATGAAATTCCCAGTACAAGCTTGCATGTCCTTTTTGTCCTGATTTTCCTAAAAGTGTGGGAAGGAAAGAGATTCCATCCAATTTCTCCGGATATTTTACTCCAGCCAATTCGGCCACGGTCGGCAATACGTCCCAAAAGGCTGAAACATGATCGCTTTTCGATCCTGAGGCAATTCTATCTGGCCAGCAGGCAATCATTGGAACACGGATTCCTCCTTCGTACAAGTCGCGTTTGTAGCCTTTCAGCGGGCCGTTACTGTCGAAATAATCAGGGTCGGCGCCACCTTCCAGATGCGGGCCATTGTCGGAGGTGAAAATGATGATGGTATTTTTTTCCAGCCGAAGTTCTTTTAGTTTGGCAACCACTTCGCCCACTTGCTGATCGAGCAAAGTAACCATTGCGGCAAAAGCGGCATGTGATTCGGGTTGTGTACCGTAAGAACCGTTCCTGAATTTTTCACTCCCCGGCTCAGCCCCCTTATATTCCTTTTCAGGCAAAAGTTTTCCCCTGAATCTTTTAAGGTTTTCTTCAGGAAGCAGTAACTCGGCATGAGGAATTGTGGTTGGATAAAACAGGAAAAACGGTTTGTCCTTATTTTTCACGATGAACTGAAGTGCCTGTTTGTGGATGATTTTCGGCGCATATTCTCCAAATTTATCTCCTGAATTGCCTTCCAGGATAACCTTTGTTTGATTGTCCCACAAATGACCGGGGTAATAATTGTGCGCCAGCGATTGGCAATTGTATCCGTAGAATTCGTCGAATCCCTGTTTGTTCGGATCGCCTTCGGAGCCGGGTGAACCAAGTCCCCATTTCCCGAATGCGCCAGTTGCATAACCAGCTTCTTTCAGCATTTCGGCCATTGTATAAGTTTCGGCAGCAATCGGATATTGACCTTCTGGCGCCCATGACTTGTTTCCACGAATGGGTGTGTGCCCGGAAGTAAGGCCTGTCATAAGCGACGATCGCGAAGGCGCGCAAACAGTGCATCCGGCATAGTGCTGCGTGAACAACATTCCCTGACTGGCAAGTTTGTCTATGTTGGGTGTCTGAAATCGTTTCTGGCCATAACAACTCAGGTCGCCGTAGCCCAGGTCATCGGACAGGATGTAAACAATGTTTGGTTTTTGCTGTGCAGTAAGTCCTGAAATTCCCATCAGGGCTGTTGCTGCCAATGTTAAAAATCTTGGGTTCATCGGTTTCGTTATTTCTGAAAAAACAAATGTAGCAATCATTTTTATTCAGGAAGCATTCATTCTGCCCAATCAGGAGTAAGGAATAGGTATCGAGTTGTCAACTGGTTGGATTGATGATATTAAGCTTGATATGACAAATAAAAGCCTGACCAATGTTCGGGGAAATCATGGTATTTATCTGGTCAGAATTCCTTCAGGATTTCAAAATATTACTTGTGCCGGTGAAACAATCATTCCGGTGAAAGAAAGAATCAGGAACGGATTTCAATATTTCCGGATTGAATCAACTGAACTGAATCCTTTTAGAATAGCATGGCAGTAGTGGTTCGTCGTAGGTAATTGTAGCAAGACAAAAAAGGATAAGCATAGGCAATCATACTACAAGTTTATTCCATAAATTAGTATCCTATTTTTAGGTTTAACTCTTCCGGCTGTATTCAGTGGGCGACATATTGAAATATTTCTGGAAACTATTTGTGAAATACTGGTGCGAGTTAAATCCAACCATGTAGGCAATTTCAGAAACATTCAGTTTTCCCTGAGAAAGTAAATAGGCTGCTTGTTTCAATCTTATTGTCCTGATAAATTCAGTTGGATTTTGATTGGTTATTGCCTTTAGTTTTCGATAAAGGTGTACCCGGCTAATGCTCAATACACTGCTCATTTTTTCAATGTTTAAATCGGCATCCGAGAGGTTTTCCTTTACAAAGTCAATTGCCTTCTGTAGGAATTTTTCATCGGCGGAGGTAACCGTCATTTCTTTGGCTATAAAACTGGTATCTTTTGCGAATTGTTGCTTCAATACTTCACGCGCTTCTATGATTTTATCCACTTTTAATTTCAGAAGCCTGGGATGGAAAGGCTTATGAATATATTCATCGGCTCCGGTTTCCAGTCCTTCAATTTCATTTTCCACCAGCGTTTTGGCTGTAAGCAAAATAACCGGAATGTGACTGGTTTCGATGGTTGATTTCACTTTTTTGCAAAGCTGTAGTCCATCAATTCCCGGCATCATAATATCGCTGACAATCAGATCCGGAACCTGCTCAAAAGCCAGGTTCCAGCCATCAGTGCCGTTGTTTGCTTTAATTATATGGTAATCAACCGATAGCTCATCATCCAGATAATTCAAAATATCAATGTCATCTTCCACTAGTAAAATGAGTGTTTTTCCAGAGTCTGTTTGTTCTTCCACTTCCTGTTCTGTAATTGGTGACTGCATTTTTTCGAATTCAGACTTAATTTCATGTGGATAGATAGATTGAGTAGATTGGGTCTGAAATATTTCATCAGTTGCCAGATGTTTTTTGCCTAGTGGTATGGTGATCGCAAATGTGCTGCCGAAGCCTTCGCGACTTGCAACAGTGATCGTTCCATGATGTTTTTCAACCAATTCTTTCGATAGATGCAATCCGATTCCAGTACCGGTTGTTTTGCCTGTCACTTTATTTTCAATCTGATAAAACCGGTCAAATATACGCCCAAGGTGTACCTGATTCATCCCGTTACCGGTATCTGAAACTGCAATCGTGAAAAATCCGTCATTCCCTTCAATTCGGTTTTTGTTAATTGAGATGGTAATAAGTCCTTCAGGTAAAGAAAATTTAAACGCGTTTGAAAGCAGGTTGAAAATTACCTTGTCCATTTTTTCCGGATCAATCCAAACCATCAATTCATCGCAACTGGGTTCAAAAGAAAGGTGTATCTTTTTATCCAGCGCAGTTTCCTCAAACAGTGAAATAATTTCTTTCAGAAATTTCACCAAATCAATTTCACTTGCTTTTAGTTTGAGCTGCGTATTTTCGATCTTTTGCAATTCGAGTAATTGATTGACAATTCGCTCCAGTCTTTTTGTGTTTCGGTAAATGTAGTTGATGTTTTTCTTCTGAAAATCATTTGGATCGGATCCCATGAGTTTTTCAAGCGGAGCAAGAAGCATGGTGAGAGGTGTTCGGATTTCGTGCGAAACGTTGGCGAAGAACTGCATCTTGGTTTGATTGATTTCTTCCAGTTTTTCGCGTTCTATATGTTCCAGATGCAATTGGTTTTTCATGCTAATCCGGAATAAAGCAATTCTCCGGATATAAAATGTAGAAATCAATATGATGGTAATATAAGTTAAAAGCGCCCACCAACTTAACCAGAAAGGAGATTTCACAATGATGCAAAGTT
>CAMDGL010000358.1 GCA_945897845.1 Chitinophaga pinensis
ATTAACAAAAGTTGAAACAATGTTCTCATTGTTGTACATTTTAAAAGAATAGAGCAGCCAATAATCAGGCTGCTCCATCCATTAATTAAACTTATGCGAAAAGTTAATTTTTGAATTTAAATTCTACTGCCAGCCTGGGTTTTGTTTTAAAATATCTGGATAAAGCGATATTTGTTTTGATGGCAATGGCTGCCAATAATGTTTTGCGGGATCGAACCTGCGGTTTACTGCTTTTTCTGCAATTACAAATCCATTGGCGTCGGTTTGTTTGCTTCTTTCTCCCCATACACATTTCGATTTCCAGTCTAAATTGGTAAACTGAACACCCTTCACATCGGTTGGCAATTCTGTTTCAGCAATTTTCCAACGGCGCAAGTCATCATAACGGAATTGTTCAAAAGCCAGTTCGATGGTCCGTTCACGCCTGATTTCACTCCTCATGTTCAATCCATTTGTTGTGACAAAAGCATTGGTCAGCTTTGGCAAACCCACGCGGGTACGCAATAAATTGATCGATTTATCCAAATCGGCATCGGAGATCGAACCATTTTTTTCGTAAACAGCTTCGGCGTATGTCAGCAATACTTCGGCATAACGGATGATGTGCCAATCGAACTGATGTTGACCCCAATTGCTGTTTCCATACACATCTTCAGAAATAAATTTATAAGGCATATAACCTACATTTGGGTTACGGTCTGGCCAGTTTTCACGGGGTGTAGTTGGATATTGAGGCCTTACCGTTTTGAGTCCCGGAGTAATTAATGTTTGAGCCATGCGTGAATCCCGGTTTTCAAACTCTGTAGAGAAAGTTGTATAACCTTTAAACAAAGGAGATTTATCGATCGGCAGCCCATCTTTACACAGGTACATGTCAGCCAGTTTCTTTGTTGGAGCTGATGTTTCGTATGCCCACCAGTAGCCGAAATCGTTTGTTGCAACCTGGCGATGATAACGGCGATCGAAAATTGATTCGTTTGAATCGTCACCTTCTTCGATAAAGAGGTAACGGTAGCTGTCGACACCTTTACCTGTAAAAAGTCCATATTTTCCGCTTGCTAATACATCGTTGGCTGCCGAAATCGCCTTATCAAGCATTGAGTTTGCATCTCCGGAACTATGAAATTTGCGGAATGTACCTTCAAACAATGCTACACGGGCTTTTAATGCCTGCGCGGCGCCTTTGGTCACGCGGCCAGTGGCAACAGCGCCTTTAAGTCCGAGGTTGGCAATTGCTTCATCGAGATCGGCAACAATAAAATCGGCTGTTGCTTCGCGCGTTGCCCGTGGGGCTTTCAATTCGGCATCTTCAGGAGTTATCACATCTTTTATCAGAGGAACACCTCCATAAAGGCGATACATCTTGTAATAGTAGTAAGCCCTGAAAAATCTGGCTTCACCGACTGACTGTTTGATTTGTTCGCCCAACGTTGATGCAGCACCTTGTTCGATGATTTTGTTAGCAGCCCTGATCTGTCGGTATGATTTATCCCACGTGTCAGAGTTATCAGGAACAACCAGTGACCCATTGCTGACAGCGCTTGGTTCCCATCCGAAAGCGATATCCGACCAGGTATCTTCGTAGCCGGGTCCATCAAGGTTAATGTAAAAAGAGTTTGTTGCCAGTTCAAAATCGTTGGCAGTAATCCAGAATGTTGCATCGGATATTTCAGCTTGTGGAGCTAAATCCAAATCTTTGGAACAGCTAGTTCCAAGTATAGTGATGCCAACTGCCAGTATTAATATTTTAAAATTACTGAATTTCATAATTGTAGGTTTTTAAATTAAAATTTAACATCAATCCCAAAGGAGTAGGCTCTGAAGAAAGGATATGTATTAAATGACTGTCCTTCTTCCGGATCGTAGTTTCCATCCCAATCTCCATTAGTAAATTCGAACAAATCCTGTCCGCTAAAATAAACCCGCACATTATCAACAGATATTTTTTGGGCAACTGATTTTGGAATAGTGTAACCAATCTGAAGGTTTTTCAGACGCAGGTAGGCCGTATTCTCAATCATATTGCTTGATTCCTTGTAATTGTAGCGTTTTACGTTGTCCGAATGCGAGATTCGTGGATATTGTGCATCTGGCCGGTCAGTCGCCCATGTTTTGTCATAGAAATATTCGTAAGGCTGAAACCAGGGCCAGTAAAATGGAGTAGCAAAATCACCGGTACGAATAATCATTTTCTTGCCGGTTCCCTGCAACAACATGCTAAAATCGAAGTTTTTGAATTTTGCTTCAGCAGTAATACCATAATTATATTTTGGATTGGCCGAACCTAAATAAACGGCATCTCCATTAAACCCTTTCGTTGGGTCGCCATAAGTGGTGATGGCTCCATCGCCGTCAACGTCTTTATACATGATGTCGCCAATACCCAATCCTTTTTGTCCATTGGGCGCAGTAGCCGGAACAATGCCCTTTCCGGCAAATTTGCTATAGCTATCAAGTTCTTGCTGAGTCTTGATTATACCAACCGATTGAAATCCAAAGTATGAATTAATTGGATAGCCTTCGCGAAAAGAATTCAATCCGAGAGAAAAATTATCCTGTCCCTTTAAGTCGGTTAGTTTATTATCGTTATAGCTAACTACAAATCCAAGTTTATAACTAAAATCGCCACGTTTTTCGCCCCAGTTTACGATTAAATCCCAACCTTTGGTGGTTAATTCTCCCGAATTGGTCGAAGGCGCAGTAGCTCCCAAAGTAGAAGGATAAACTACGTCAACTAACATATTGGTGTTCTTTTTCTGGTAAACATCAAACGATCCGTTCAGTCTCGATCTGAAAAGGCCAAAATCAATACCAACATTCATATTGGTAATGGTTTCCCATGTACGGTTTGGCGAAGCCATGCCTTTCATGCTGGCTCCTGCAACAGGGCTGTTGCTTGATCCCATTGGATATTTTCCGCCAATACTGATTAACTGGATGTAATCGTACATCCCCAGTGCACCGATGTCCTGGTTTCCGGTTTGCCCCCATGAACCTCTGATTTTTAGCATATCCAGATAGTTCTGACCTTTCAGGAACGACTCTTCCGAGATCTTCCATGCCAGAGAAATACCTGGATAAGCCTTACTCCAGCGATTATCAGGAGAAAATTTCGAACTTCCATCCATTCTTATAGTTGCGTCGGCATAGTATTTTCCGTTATATGAATAACTTAAACGTCCGAAGTATGAACTAAGCGCCCAGTCTTCAATTCTCCAGTTATAACCGCGGCTTGAAGCGTAAAGCATAGTAGGATTAGCTAAACTTAACGGGTAGATTTCGTTATTGGCAAATCCTTGACCTTCCATTACTTTGCGTTTAAAGTCGTATTCTTCATGAGAAGCTCCTGCCATAGCGCCAAAAGAGTGGCCTCCAATTATTTTGGCATAGTTTAAATAGGCAGTGAGGTTTTTATACCAGTCACGGTCATCAACATAACTGGCCATATTGGGTGAACGACGAATGGTATTAATATTATTGTCCCAGTTGTAGGTTTGGAAAGTACGCCAGAAACCCTCGGAATCTTTATTTCCTACGTTGAGCCCGGCCTGAGTTGTTAAGGTTAGGCCATCGATAAGTTCCCAATCGAGCTTGGTGTTCGCCCTGAATTTACGGTTAGCTGTTTTATTGCTTCCACTCTCGGCCAGCCATTGTGCCGGGTTGGCATATCCCTGGTATTCATAAAAATTACCTTTAGGATTATAAACCGGTAAATAAGTCCACGCCTGACATACAGCCCCCAAGGCGACTTCCGTTTCTGCGGGTTCAATATAATCTTCATGTTCATAGGCCACCCGGGTATCGAGGGTAACGTTGTCCCGCAGCTTCACGGAAAGGTTGGTCCTGAAATTATACCGTTTTGAGTTGTTTTCGCCGAAAGCAAAAACGCCGTTGTTTGCCAGATAACCACCGGAAACCATAAATTTAACCTGGTCGTTTCCTCCATTGATGGCAACGTTATGCGATTGAAGTACAGAATTTTGGAAAATTACATCAGCCCAGTCAGTATGCCTGTAAAAGTTCGGATAATCTTCAAGATACAACATACGGCCGGGACCAACGCCCGGGTCGTTATTGAGCATTTTTGTAAAATCGTCAGGCGTATATTTAGGCGCGTCGCCATCGTTTACACGGCCTTCATCGAACATTTGTGCCATGTGATATGGCGAGGCCATATTTTTGGTGTAGCTGGGTGTTTTTACAGCCATATTGCCGGAATAGGTGATCTGTGTTTTTCCTTTGACCCCCGATTTGGTAGTAATCAGGATAACACCATCGGCAGAGCGGGCGCCATAAATTGCGGCAGAAGCATCTTTAAGTACCGATATGTTTTCGATGTCGTTTGGATTCAGGGTACCCATATCTCCGGCAATTCCATCAATAAGAACCAATGGTTTGTTCCCGTTCATCGAAGAAAAACCACGAATCTGAAACTGGTAATCTTCCTGTCCGGGACGTCCGCTTGTGCGGGTAAC
>CAMDGL010000359.1 GCA_945897845.1 Chitinophaga pinensis
GTAGAAGGTGGAAGCGTATTGCTGAACAGTTTTCTGGAGGCCGATTTGTGGGACGAAGCTTTTATTTATACTGGAAATCAGTTTTTTGGGAAAGGCGTAACAGCTCCCCATATTTCCGGAGAAACCATCGGTTTTGAAAAACTGGACGATTGCAAACTGCATGTTTTGAGAAAAAGCCAAATAAAGTAGTATTCAATACCATATTAATTCAACAGTATTCCCATTCCGCTTGTTTATAAGCGTATTTATGATGAAATTTAGTCACACAAAAGAAACCAAATAATCACATGGGAATTTTGTTCGATATATGGAGCTCCTTGCCAAGCCTGGTTACTATCCTCTATTTTCTGACGGTCGTTTTCATCGCTGTTCTGATAATTCTGGAGAATCGTAATCCGGTAAAAACCATCAGTTGGATCCTGGTTTTGGTGTTGTTGCCTTTTATCGGAATTGTAGGATATTTGTTTTTCGGGCAGGAGTACCGAAAATCGAAAATGTTTTCGCGCAAAGGACTGAAGGATTTGGAAAAACTGAGAAAACTTACCTTGGAGCAACTTGACAATCTCCCAGAAAATCATTTTCAAATCAGCGAACGGCTGTATTCAAAGAAAAGATTGATGAACCTGTTGCTTTCCAATTCGAATGCCATTTTGACCAACAACAATGAAGTGAAGGTTTTACGTAACGGGCAGGAAACATTTCCTGAAATTTTCCGGTGCATCGAACAGGCCAAACACCATATTCACCTCGAATATTATATTGTGGAAAATGATACCATCGGAAATTACCTTCGCGAAGTTTTAATTCGAAAAGCACACGAAGGGGTGGAAGTCCGGTTTATTTACGATGATGTGGGTAGCTGGCAGTTGAAAAGGAAATGGCTCCGCACCATGTCGGAAGCCGGAGTAAAAGTGGATTGTTTTATGCGGGTTCGTTTCCCAAATCTTACTTCGAAAGTAAATTACAGGAACCATCGCAAAATTCTAGTAATTGACGGCGAAACCGCTTTTGTTGGCGGCCTCAATTTTGCCGACCGCTATCAGAATGGTGTTCCGGGAATTGGCCCATGGCGCGATACGCATCTGAAAGTTACCGGTGGAGGGGCGACCTCGTTGCAAATTATTTTTATGGCCGACTGGTATTTTGTTTCCAAAGAAATATTCAGGGGCGAAAATTATTTCAAACCATTTGAATCGGGCGAAGGTAAATTGGTACAGATTTCGGCCAGCGGACCTGATTCTGACTGGGAAAGTATCGGGCAGGCTTATTTTTCAGCCATCGCAAGCGCTACCGATTATGTATATATTTCAACCCCTTACCTGATGCCAACTGCCGATATTATGACCGCCCTCAAAACTTCAGCACTGGGCGGAATCGATGTCCGTATCATCGTTCCGGGTTTGTCCGACGCGGTTACTTCCATGTGGGGAACCAATTCCTACATCGAAGAATTACTCGAATCAGGAGTTAAAATTTATTTCTACAAGGCTGGTTTTATCCACAGTAAAGTGATTGTAGTTGATGGTACTTTTTCTTCGGTTGGCACTGCAAACCTTGATTTCAGAAGCCTTGAGACCAACTTTGAAGTCAATGCCATGATTTATGACGAAGCAATTGCTGCGATTCTGACCAACCAGTTTCTGGATGATCAGGATAAAAGCAATGCAGTAGTTTTGGAAGAATGGGTCAAACGTCCGAGGATCAACAAAATCAAAGAATCGTTTGCAAGGATTTTAAGTCCTATGCTTTAAGAAGTTGGCAGACGCTGGAAGATAATGTAAGAAAAAACAAATTTCTGTATTTTAACATATTCCTTACCTCACAAAAAATCATCTCCTTTTTTCAATAATAAATACTTCGAAACGTCGTTTGGAATCAATATCAATTCATTTATTATATCATAAACAGATGAGAAGAGTACTTGCGTTATTGGTAATGAGCTTGGCAATCGTATTTTTTGCATGCGAAAAAGAAGAGGGTGAAGATGTTGGCGGACAGTCAAGTATTTCAGAATCCAGCCACAATACGGGCAAAAATTGCATGAGTTGCCACCAATTTTCAGCGGCGGGTTCAGTTTATAACAAGGCTCTTTCCTCCGGTTTTCCTGGAGCAGTGGTAAAGCTTACAACACAAGCAAATGGAGCCGGAACAGTGCTGGGTACCTTTACCGTTAACAAAAGCGGTAGCTTTTATTCAAGCAATTCTATTAACTACGGATCAGGAATTTATGTAAGCGTTACCGGAACTTCAGGTAACGTGAAACACATGAGTTCGGCCATTACAAAGGGTGCATGCAATTCGTGTCATGGATCTTCAACCTCGAAAGTTTGGGTCGAATAGACTGGCAGTGATTTCCCCAAAAATTTAGTTGCTCCTTTAATTTCGAATAATCTTCTTAACCACAGTCGTTTGGTCAGTTTTGACTGATACAAAATAGATTCCTTTGGGCTGATTGGTAAGATTGATGAACGGCGTAACACTTTTGCAAATTAATTTTCCTGAAAGGTCAGTAACTTCGAGGCTTTTGATGTTTTCGCCCAAAACAGTAAATTGTCCGGTTCCCGGATTTGGATAAACTACAAAAGTATTGCTTTCGGTTACTTCAGGATTGATTCCGGTTGTTGAAGTTGTCCATTTCAGCGAAACAGACGAAAAACTCGTGACATTTGCCGGAGTCAGCGTTTGAGCATTTGGTCCTTTGGTAAAAGTGAACGAAGCAATATTTCCGGTTGAATTTTTATCAGTCAGCTCCATCCTGACTTTGTAATCGCCGTCAGCCATTAGTTTTCTGGTATAGTCGGTACAGTTCCAGCTACATGTTCTGGTTCCGTGGCTGCTTTGGGTGGCGCCGGTAATTGCGTCAGTTCTGTTGTTTTCCTGGGCGACTGCAAGAGTAGAAGCCTGCCAGGTATTCAGGTGAGTAATCCGGGTATTTGCATACGCCAGCAAGGTTTTAACGAATTTTCCTGAATTGTCTTCAATCCAGATAGCAACAATATTTCGTGGTGCATAGTTTCCTCCGGTAGAGCTGGTGGTTACCGAAACCGAAAGTGTTCCGTTGGTTTGAGCGTTGATCAGGTTTGCATAGATAAATGCCAGAAATAAAAGGGTTAATCTTCTCCGCATTATTTACTCCTCCGTTTTTAATTGAAAGGCTGCAAATTAATCCTTTTTTTGAGAATCAGGAAGTGCTGCAAAATAACCTGTTTGTAAAACGGATTCATTTTAGCCAGTATTGACCGTCCTGGCAGGTTTTCGAAACCTGTCAGGAAAATTCAATTATATTTTTCAGCAGAGCCTAAATTATCGGAAACAGAAGCAGAACAATGCCAAGCCATTTATTCGGGATAAAAAAATGAAACATTAAAAGGCTGCCTTGCTCTTAAATTGATCTGTCAAAAAACTCTTGCGGGTAAATATCCACGGTTTGTTTAATACCGGCTGACCAAATCGTTTTTTTTCTATGTTTGTGATTGTTGTATGTTTTTTCATCAAAATCCAATTGTCAACATCCGGGTGAAACCGTCGAAGGGTTCCCAATTCTTAAAAGTATTTTCAGTCAGAAGTGCCATAAAAAAATCAAAAATGAAGAACGTGAAATTTAACCTAAAAAGTCAACTTGTAATTTTTGTAGTTACAGCGATATTAATGTTGTCTGTAAAAGAATCGCAGGGGCAAACTACTCCATCGAAATCCACTCCGTCGCACACCCATCGTTTGGCAGGGAATCCGTATCTGCCGTTATGGGAACATTTACCCGATGGTGAGCCGCGTGTTTTTGAAGATCCCGACAATCCGGGGAAATACCGCGCTTATATTATCGGATCGCATGATGTGAGATTTAGAAGCTATTGCGGGCCGGACATCAGGGCTTGGTCGGCACCTGTGGAGGATTTGACCAACTGGAGCGATGAAGGTCCTATTTTTACTTACCCAATAGAAGGACAGTGGGATGTGATGTACGCTCCCGACCTCGTTGAGGTGAAAGGAAAAGACCGCAAAAAAGTATATTATTTGTACCCGCACAGTCGTGGCCGAAACAGAGAAGCGATGGTGGCCAAAGGAAGCCGTCCTGACGGTCCCTTCGCTCCTGTCAACATGAATGAAGACGGAACGAAAACCGTACCCGGAAGTATTATGGGATTTGACCCTTCTGTATATGTTGATAATATCACAGATCCGAAAGATCCTGATTATGCGATTGGATTCAGAGCTTATGGATTCTGGGGATTCCAACGTTCGTCAGCTGGTCAGTTGGATCAGAACACCATGTATTCGCTAAGGCCTGGAACCGAAGCCATTCCCTATTTCATTCCAGCCAGTTCCAGATATGGTGTTGTCAGAGATCCGCAAGGCACAACTTATCCTGCTCTCTTTCCGGGCGAGGATCTGGGAACGTTTAACTTTTTTGAAGCCGCATCCATTCGCAAGGTGGGCAATAAATATGTATGGGCTTACAGCGG
>CAMDGL010000360.1 GCA_945897845.1 Chitinophaga pinensis
CTTATAAATGACGGGAAAGACATTGATTACATTCACCTTACAACCAATATTGCCAAACCAGTGATCTGTCAATATCAGAATATTATAAACAATTTTGTCAAAGAACGTTAAAATCTTAGAAAACCCTTGTTTTGTCATATGACATTAACAAAAGGGGAGGCTTAAAAAAAGCGACATAGATATTTATTGTTTTACAATCATTTTCCTCATGACTAAACTTTGGCAGAAAGAATTCATTTAATATTTGGATTTAAATTAAAGTACTGATATGCTTCTGCTTTTCCGACTTTCAGGAACCGGCGACTAATCACTGATCGTCCATTTTCAGGCGTAAATTCGGCCACCAAAAGATAACCACCAGCTTCGGCAGGTAAAACCATTGAAACCGGAATATCTGTCCGAAGAAATGATTCCAGTTTTACTTGAAAATTCTGTTCCGAAGCAGTTTGTCCTTTGGCGTTGAGGAGTTTTACTTTCACCGAGCCATTTGCCACTTTATTCAGATTATTGATACCCGCCAGATTAAACAAAAGGGTTGAACCGGGCTGATGCGGTTTCGAAAGACGCACATATCGTTCGTCGGTGAGGTTGATAAATGTTCCGGCCGGTGCAAAGGCATGTTGAAACCAATGGAGTGTTGGCGTGGGTTTCAGGTCTTTAATGTTTCCGGTAAACCAGTCGCCGGTATAGCCGTAATTGTTGGCCAGATAACAGAATGCCAGCACTCCGGCAATGTTCGGATTGCTGCGAAGCCATTCGGTTTCGAGCTGCATCCAGTAGGCCTGAAAATCGATATTTTGTTCGGACGACGAATTCTTCCCGAGGTAATGCTCAAAAACTTCAACTGTAAGTTTGCTTGGTGAACCATTTCTCCAAAGCCAAATCCAACCGTATTCGTTCACCAATTGCGGAACTCCGGCACTGTTAATTTCCTGTATTATTTGGGGGTTAAAATCGAGATTTCCCAGAGGATAAATATCCCGATTTGCCCCGGGTTGAATCCAGTTCACCACTCCCTGGTAAGGATGCGGTTCATCCATTTCATCCTGAACCATCTGATCGCCAGTCATGTATCCGGCATCCCAGATTCGGGACGGATCAAGCTTTTTCAAATCGGGGATCAATACGTTTCCAATGTAATCGTCCCAGTTTTCGTTAATGGCATCCCATATCGCAATACTCGGATGATTGCCATCGGTCCAAACCCAATCGGTATATTCCCTTCGAATCTGATCGTCCCAGCCATGATTTTGCCAGTATAACCATTCGTTCTGAAATAACAGTCCGTATTCGTCAGCAATGTCGTACCAGAAATCGGGAGCAATGCCTACACAAATGCGCATCATATTCCAGTTGAGTTGCTTTGGATAATCAACAAGCAGTTTCTTCACCCATTCCTTGTCCCAAACCAGGTTACTGCAATCAGGATCTTCAAAAAATCGCTGAAGCGTAACATTGGTTCCGCGCATGATAATTTTCTCACCATTCAGGTAAAAGAACTTGCCTTTACGGGTAAAGTCGCGCATTCCAAACTGTTTACTTATCTCGTCGGAAGTCTCTTTATCGGTTTTCAGTGTTGCTTTGGCCACATACAAAAAAGGTTGATCGGGTGTCCAGTTCGTGAATTTCAATAGTGAAATTTCAAGCACCGCTTCTGAAAGATTATCGCGTTTGGCAGCGAATCGTCCGCGTTTGCTGGCAACTACTTTACCTGTTAGTTTTTCGGTAATTGAAATATCCAGTGTAACCGAATCGCTCATGGCATCGCCATAGAAAATCTGGGCTGGCTTGAAATTACGGATTTGCACTTTCACCGTCACTTTTTTTCCTGCTACCGATGGCAACACCAGCAAGCGGTTCACCCGAACTTCGCCTGTAAATGAAAGCAACACATCATCCCAAATACCGGGAAGATAATGTTCCTTTTCTTTGTCGGTGCCGCCGGCAGCTTCTGATGGAAGCCAAACACGATCACCCACTTTTATCAGGATTTCATTTTCAGCGCCAAATTTCAGCGCATTGGAAATTGGAAATTCAACAGGAGTATAACAGGCCATCGAAGTCCCCATGTCGATGCCATTCACATAAACCTGGGTAACGTACTGGCTCTTTTTAATGGTGATCATGGCCTCCTTGCCTTCTAATTCTTTAGCCACAAAAACCGACTTCCGGTACCAGCTGTATCGGGGTGTGTAATCGATGTTGTACAGGTTATGCTGACCTTTAGCTTCAACCTGTTCTGCACGTTTAAAAAATTTATTGTAATCGTCAATTTTCGGAGTTGCCAAATGCACCAGTCCGGGAACGGGAATAGTTCGTGTAAACTTCGCCGGAGGAAAAGCGGTGGTTGTTTGGTCGAACTGCCAGGTTCCATTCAGATTGATTACAGTTCTATCGTCAGCATTTGCAGAAATTACCAACGCTGGAATCCACAGAAGCAGGAAGAGAAGCAGATGTTTCATGGGAAAAGGTTTTATTATTGTTATTGTTGTCAGTTATCTCTGGAAATTGGTTATTGGTTATTCGAAATTGGTTATTTCATATTTTTCATTCTTAAAACGAGTTCCTTTTATTCATCAGGAAAGGATTATCCAGCTTAAATTTTTGATGATTAAGCACCATTTCAGCCATCGATTTTCCCATCTTGCCAAAGTCGGTGGAAATAGTTGTAATTCCTGAAGCCACGATGCCTTTCAACGGCGTTTCATTGTAGGAAACAATTCCCAAATCAGCACCTAATTGCAACTGATGTTCGATCGAATAGCGAACCAGAAACTCCAGATCGCGGTCGTCGACCACCACAAAGGCATCGCCATGTTTGATTTCAAACGACTTTAAATCAGCGACTATTTCTGAAGGAATTGGATGTTGTTTGCAATAATCCCGAAAGCCGGTAACAATGTCTTTAAAATGCGACTTCTGATGCCGGATCACTAAAACCATCCGATTATATTTACTGACTAACTCCGAATTCTGTTTCAGTATCCGATAAATGTCACGCTCAAAATCCTGACAAACATACGGGTACAGATCTTTGAATTGTTTTCGTCCCTGATCAAGAATAAACACTTTATTTGCCGGAAGTTTTGAAATCGTGGTCATAGCATCGGGATGATCGATAGGCATGATTACATATTCGGAATAATCGCCAATTGAACCATCGATAATGGTCTGAAACATTTTGAGGTTATTGTGATGAAAGAAGATTTGCTCACTGCCGTCTTTTTGCAAAGCATCTTTAAACGACTCGTAAAGCTCTTCTTTATAGGCGGTCAGGCGATCGAAAACCAGTAAAATCTTGTGTTTGAAATCGGTATTTTCATTCTGTATAAAATACCCTTTACCCACCTGCGAAGTAATAATTCCTTTCGCTTTCAGTTCATTGTAGGCCATCAGAACAGTGTCCTGCGACAAGCCATATTCCTTGCAGAACATGTTTAGCGATGGAATTTTATCTCCTTTTTTCAAGTCGCCAGCTTTTATTTTTTGCTGAATGGCATCAATGATCTGCCGGTATTTTGGAACCGACAAATTGTCTTCGAACTGAATATCAATGTGTTTTCGCATAGCCAAACCTCTAGGTAGTACTATGCAATATTAGCAAATATTTAAATACATTATATCAGCACTTTAAAATATTAATATCGAATTTTAAAAAAAAAGATCGCTACAAGGCGAACCTCATAACGATCTGATCGAAAATTATTAATAATAGAACCTCAAACCAGGCATTTAAGCTGGCAAAGCATATTTTAGTTCCAGTTATTTTTTACCTGAGCATCAAGTTTTGGATTGGCATCACGTTCTGCTTGTGGTATTGGAAGCAACACATGATAGTCTTTTACCGGAGAAACACCTATTGCAGCTTGTTTTTCAGCATTCAAAGTCGAAACAAGTGTTCCCCAACGTACTAAATCGAAAAAGCGGTGCTGCTCTCCAGCCAATTCAATCTGACGTTCTTTGCGCAGTATGCTGGTGGCTTTTGCTTTGTCTCCTAAACTAGTATATTCAAAAGCTCCTGAACGTTTACGAACCTGATTGATCAATGGTAAAGCTTTGGACACTTCGTTATTTTCGATGTAAGATTCAGCAAGCATCAACATTACATCGGCATATCGAATAATCTGGCCATTGATTGGACTATCTGGCTGTCCATAGTTATTTTGTTTTTCGTAGAGTTCATATTTTCTCCAAGATTTTTGGCCGTCTTTCACTTTGTCTCCGTATTGTTTTACGCCATCGGCACATTCGTCACAGAAAGTGGCATCACCGCCTTTAGCTCCGACTGCCGAATAGAAAGTCAAAGCTGCACGTGGATCTGTATAGTTTTTCCCAGCCTCATCGTTATAGGAAAAAGCATCAACCAGAGCATTGGATACCAGCACGTTCCACCAGTCATTGAACCCGTATTCCATAGCGCGTCCGGTATGGGTAGCTTTTCCTCCCCAGCCTTCCTG
>CAMDGL010000361.1 GCA_945897845.1 Chitinophaga pinensis
GAACAAAAGTTCCTTCTTCGCCACCTTTAACCGGTTTTACTAAGTAGGTATGTTTTCCATCGGCCAAAGCCGACACAACTATCAGCGAAGTTGCCTCGGTCAGTGGTTTTGAATTCAATTTCACTGTCTTTCCTTTTTCAGCCTGACGGTAAACATTAAAAGCCACATCGTCAGCATCCGAATGCAACAAACGCCAACTCACCAACACACTATCGCGGCCAGCCTGAACAGCCACCACACCTCGGGACAAATATTCCATCTGCCGCTGTGCCTGAAGGGTAAAGACTGAGAAAATGATAAAAAACAATATTAAATACTTCATTTTATGCGTTTTAAATTTTTCACCACGGATTAAACTGGTTTTATTTATTGCTCATATCCGTCAGCTGAAGCAGACGGCAAAGGATAGTTCCACCAATCGACATAAACACTTATTCACAGTAAGTTATCCTTTGCCGTTGCCTTCAGGCAACGGAATTCTATCAGTCCTTCAAATACGCTTTCAACTCAAAATTTTTTAATTCTTTTATTTCCTGAACCACTGTTTCCGCATTCAGCTTTGCTCCTGCCTGATTGGTATGCGTATGGTCTCCCGGGAAAAAAACTTTCACTTTTTCGACTCCCAATTCTTCATACTTTTTAGCCACCAATTCATTCAGGTCAATAAAAAATACTTCATTTTGTTCTGCCACCTTCCTCGCCCATTTTCCATACATTTCCGAAGCACGTTCCACTTTTCCGTCCTTCCAGATATTTCGCGGAATCATAGACAACACAACCGGAACAGCTCCTTTAGCTTGTGTTTCCTGAATATATTTTTTCATGTACCAGCCATAAGTATGGACCGTCTCTTTGGTTCCGTCGGGTTTGGTTATTTCCTGTGTTTCATCGCCTGTTCTATGGAGCGAACCACGAAATTTTTCGGCATCCGGGCGAGCTCCGTCGTTGTGTCCGAACTGCATCAGCACAAAATCACCTTTTTGTAACTGCGGAAGTATTTCGTTCCAGAGTCCTTCCGAGTGGAATGTACGGCTACTGCGGCCTCCACGTGCTTTGTTTACAATCATTACTCGACTGGTATCGAACCATGCAGGTAATTCTTTTCCCCAACCCACAATCGTATCATTGCCATTGGCAACCGTCGAATCGCCGATAACAAATACCCGCTTTTTCACCGGAAAGTTGATTTTTGGATTTACCAGCAAATAACGGTTCAGCTTGCATTTAGAATTAGTCCGAATACCTTCAATAACCAGCGATGCCGCCATTTTTGCTCCTACAGCCGAAGTATGCGTATGATCGTGACGATAGAAATATGTTCCGGTCACCTTGCTTTCGCCCAACTGATCAAGCTTTTCCGACAAGCTTTTATTCAGATCAATAAACATCACTTTCTCCTGATGGGCCACTTCCATCGCCCAAGCGGGATAACTGTTTGGAGTTCGCTTAACCTTACCATTCTCCCAATCATTGCGCGGAATGGGAGTTACAATTATCGGAGTGGCTCCTTTCGCCTTGGTTTCGCGAACCATTTTCCGGAGATACCAACCGTAACTGTGAACGATCTCGTGTTGTTTGGTCAGAATATTGTCAATTTCTTCGGTCTCCTCACCCACTCCTTTGATGGTTCCTCGGGCACGACTGTCATCGTTAATCGCACTTCCGTCGTTGTGACCAAACTGCATCAGCACAAAATCACCCTTTTTAAGTTCTTTCAAAACTTCATTCCACAAGCTTTTGGTCTGGAATGTTCGGCTACTGGTTCCGCCCAACGCGTGGTTTTTAACCACAACTTTGCTCGTATCGAAATACTGCTGAAACGGATCGCCCCAGCCCCACAAGCCGCCAGCCCCATTGCCCTGGCCATTTTTCACGGTCGAGTCACCAATGGTAAAAACGGTTGGTTTTTGTTTGGCCTGAAGACCTGCTTGACAGATCAGTCCAA
This sequence comes from Chitinophaga pinensis, assembly GCA_945897845.1. Classification (GTDB taxonomy): domain Bacteria; phylum Bacteroidota; class Bacteroidia; order Bacteroidales; family Prolixibacteraceae; genus Aquipluma. The sequence goes on from CAMDGL010000361.1 coordinate 1,946, forward strand.
TAAACGCAATTAGTAATATCTTCTTCATTTTAAACTTTTTTACCACAGTACAAAGAGGAAAAACAGAGAAATATTCTCTCTGGGAACTCTTTACAAACACGGCTATGTGGTTATATTTTTACTTTATCTTTAAAATTCAACAATAAATGAATACTTAAAATCAATTGGCTTCCCCAGTTGGATACCGGGCTTCCATTTTCCTATTCTTCTAAAAATCTCTTCAATCGTCTCTTGGGTGACTTTGGACGTTTCTTCATCGAGTTTTACGGTGTTTATAATACCAGTTTTGTCAACCACGAAGGTTCCACGAAATATCCCTTTCAAATCTTGCCCTGAAGCCCATAGCCGATTCAGTACATTATATTTTTCCTGCTTAAATATTTCAAGTAAATTCAATATTCCTCCCCGAAATTCCGGCACTTCCATTATGATTAGCGCTTCCTGGTAATCGGCAAAATCTAATTTGGGTACAGGCATTTCCAAGCGCTTCTCACAATCATATGGATTGGCTTTTTCATTTTTGAAGTCGATTTGAACAACGTCCTCAATTAATTCAACATTTAATTCATTTTTTATTTGTTTTGGTCGGATAAGTATATTTTTTCCACAATAGCTAATATGATCGATACATAAGCCAAACTTCTGGTTGGAATGAAAATCTACAACGAATCTTCCGTCAGAATCGGTTACCGAGCCAATTGATGGATGACCAAAAATGCAGACTACCACATTCGGAATTGCGTTACCATTAATATCTGTTACTCTCCCTGATAATTTTTCGAATTTAATCTGTTTCGGTTTTGCTGATATTGCTGAATATTTAAGCGCAAATGCGAAAGACGATGATATTCCCAAGAGAATCAAAACAGTCATAAGACGTGCTATATTTTTCATAAATTTCTTTGGCAACAATTTATTCATAATTCTGCTTTTCCGTTGAAATTCAACAGGTGCATCTTGGAGTCACCCGCTGAATAGTTGAATACTATTTCTTTTTTACTTCAAACACAAAAGCAGTCGATGTCATATACTTTCCTCCCTGCGTGGCCACAAACATATGTGTGGGATGTCCGTTTTGCATCAGGATTTGCGGACGCTCGAAACGGCCATATTTTTTCAGATGCGACGGTGCCGGGGGTTGCTGCAAATAATGGCTATATCCAAAATAACTGATATTTGGTTCCGACCAATGAATGCCATCTTCGGATTCGAGAATGATCCCAACTTCATGATCGAACCTTCCCATGTCGCGCGCCAGCATGTAATACCGGTCCTTCTCAATAAATACATTGCCATCTTCCAGTTGGCGGTTATTGCCGAATTTCGAATAATCCAAAATTGGGTTTCCCGAGTATTTTACATACGGACCTTCCAGCTTATCCGCAATGGACAAACCGTATTTTCGGTTACCGCGAATGGCAGGATCAACCGGATGCTCGTATTCTTCGGTGTTCCATGATTTGTAATACAACCAGTATTGCCCGTTCGGATGTTTCAGGAAAGCTGGATTCGAGTTACAATGATCGTCCCATGAACCTGTTGACCCCACTTCAAGCAAAGGTTTCTCGGGTCGTTTCCATGGACCATTCAAAGAATCAGCGGTTGCCATTGCAATGCGTTTGGTGTTGGTTTTTTTGTTCGAATTACCAATATAAAACAGACAATACTTTCCATCAACCAACTGAATGTGCGGATTATGACAGGTTGTTCCGTCGAAAAAACCTTCGCCACGAGGAGCCAGAATGGTTTCGATGTCGTAATACGGCCCTTCGGGTTTGTCGGCTACGGCATGGGCAATTTCCGAACTGTTGATCCAACCGCCCATTCCCTTTTTGGCATCCCAGCGAGAAAAGAACACATGTATTTTGCCGTCGGGAGCTACAATCGGACTGGTTCCCCATACGTAATAACCTTCCAGTTCAAGAATCCGTCCAAGCGGTTTCAGGCGTTTGGCAAACCGGGAAATGTCTTTCTTTGAATATCTTCCATTTTCGGCAAAGCCCCAATTTGCTATTCCGGAGGCGAGAATTGCGCTGCCGGATAAAAGGCTTTGTTGTATGAATTTTCGTCGCGACAAACCCCAAGCCCCCTCTAACTCCCCCACAAGGGGGAGGACACGGTCGCGTTGGTTTTGTATATTATTGAAACTTTGATCGTCAGCCATTTTCTTTTTGAATTTGATTTTATCTTGCGGCGCATACAGCTTTCTGTTTCAAAAACCTGCTCCCATCCCTTTCGGGGAAGGGTTAGGGATGGGGCTTTACCAAGGTGGCAGCCATCAGGCCAATAACCACATCGTTTGTTCGTGTTTCGAGCGTTAATCGCTTCAGTTCTTTTGACGGGTTCAGTGGTAAATCGAGTACCGAAGCCGCACCTCCATGAATCTTTCTGGTTTTGTTTTTCGACCAGATATCGTACGAATCCTGATGCCATTCTCCGGTCTTCAGGTATAAGCGCAGCGGACGAACAGCATCCACCCGAAACGCATAACCATCCTCATAAAAATCCTG
>CAMDGL010000362.1 GCA_945897845.1 Chitinophaga pinensis
GCGGTTAACAAAAACAGCAACATCAAACTGCATACGAATTTTTGTGTGGCCGCAAAGATTTTGGTCAAATCATGGCCGATGGGGAAATGTTTTTTGTTCATCAAAGTAGTCACTGGTTATTGATTTTTGGAATGTACTGTTTAGCCCTATTCTTAGTAAATGCACATCGGGAAAACAGCAATACAGAAAATGGAGACAAATCGCTCTCAAAAGTATGTCAATCGAGTTTATAGGATCGTCCAAAACGTACATTTAATCATCCAAAACGTACATATTTTCTATAAAATTCATTGATTGAACGCAATGAAATATGCAATAATTAGTGTATTCTTGCACTCTGCTTTCAATGCAGCAGCGGAAAAATTGGTTTTGAAGTTGGTTCAATCTTTAATTTATAAGATTCAGGGTATGTTTAGGGTGATTTTTTTGCTGGCTCCGGTTTTTGTATGCTTTTTTTGGGCCATTGCGCTCCGGGGAGATAAAAAAAAGGTAGGAAACCCGCGTAATTTTCTCTCGATTTTCATGTTGCTGACGGGCTTGCTTTTTACTGCTCACTTTCTTTATTTTTCCCATTTATATGATGTGTACGTTTTCATCGAAATACCATCTCATCTCATAGGATTGAGTATTTTCCCGCTTTACCATATTTACTTCCGCCTGTTAACGGTCGATGAGCATTTCACCATAAAAAAACATGCCAAATACCTCATCTTTCCTGTCGGTGTAGTACTGATGTATGGTGTAGCTGTACTTTTTACCCCTTTGCAGGTTTACAAATCATGGTTGTTCAATTTGCCAATAGACGGTAGTTCCGCAGCTTCTATAAGGGTGCTGGAAGCCTTTAGGATGGCTGTTCGGATAACTTTTGTAATTGTTTTGGTTAGATCTCTGGTTGGGAATTATTTGCTTCTTCGTAAATATGGTCACCTTGCAGAGCAGTTCTATTCAGACATTGTAGATGCCAAACAGAAAAATGCCAGAAACATTAACCACATCATTCTGGCTTCCGGAATCCTTTCTTTTGTCATTACTACCATTGGCCGGAGTTTACTTTTGCCCTCTGATTGGGTCATTTATTTCGGTTGGACATTGTTCTCCATTTTGCTTTTTCTCATTGGCGATTCAGGAATTCGTCAAAAAGTGATCAATCCTTCAGTTGATCCAGATAACAGTGAAGATCTTCCTGCTACAACCGCCAAAATATCAATTAAGGATGAGGAAATTTTTTGGAACAAAATCAGGGATGAATTCACCCAAAACAAAATCCATCTGGACTGCAAGCTTAATATTCTGGATTTAGTAAGCAACGTAGGGAGCAACCGGACTTATATCTCTTTTATTATCAACAAACAATGCAATCAAAACTTTTGCTCCTTTGTAAACGGGTTTCGGTTGGAGGAAATGAAGCAGGTTTATCTCGAAAATCAGAGATTAAATCAGGAAGATTTAGCACATCGTTGTGGATTCGGGTCGGTTAATTCAATGAAAAGAACCATATCAGCGAGGTTGGGTATCTCGTTTTCCGAGTTTAAAAATCAGATCAATGAAGAATCAATCAATAAGAGGCTGCAAGTCTATTCATCATGCGAGTTTTTTGAAAAAATAAATGCTATTGATTAAGCTTTACAGTTTGTAATCTTTTCCTTAATTCCTGAATGAATAAAAAACAGACCTGCTCAGTTTGCCTGAATTTGCCTATTTTCGCACACAAATAAACACTTCATCAAAACATTTCCTCATGCATAAGGTTAATTTAGCCGAAAACATTTTTTATGTGGGATTTAATGATCGTAAAACCCATCTTTTCGAAAATATCTGGCCCATTCCAAAAGGGGTTTCATACAATTCGTATCTCATTGTTGATGAAAAAATAGCGTTGATTGATACGGTCGAACGTTCGTATATCGATGATTATCTCGACCAGATTGCAGTACTAACTGAAGGCAGGAAAGTTGACTATCTGGTAATCAACCACATGGAGCCAGATCATTCAGGAGCGCTGAAATCGGTTATTGCGCGCTATCCCAACATCACGCTGGTTGGAAATAAGAAGACCTTTGAAATGGCTTCCAATTTTTACCAGGTTAACCAAAAATCCATCGAAGTTTATGACGATTCAGAACTTTCACTTGGAAAATGCAACCTGCAATTTACCACCATACCCATGGTTCATTGGCCTGAAACGATGGTCACCTTCGAATCGACCAATAAAATCCTGTTCACGGGCGATGCCTGCGGTAGCTATGGCACACTTGACGGCGGTATTTTTGACGATGAACTGGACTACACGCTTTATGAAGAGGAAATTGTTCGGTATTTCTCAAATATTGTTGGCAAATATTGCCCGCATACCCAACGTGCACTGAAAAAAATTGCCAAATACGATATAAAGATGATCGCCGCCACGCATGGTATGATCTGGCGGTCGCACATCGACTATATACTCGAAAAATATCAACAATTGAGTACCTACCAGACTGAACCCGGGGCAGTGGTGGTTTATGGTTCAATGTATGGCAATACCGCAAAGATGGCAGAAATCATTGCCCGGCAGTTGGCAGTCAGGGGAATAAAAAACATTCGGGTGTACGATTCTTCAAAAACGCATCCATCGTTTATTATCAGTGATATATTCAAATACAAGGCGCTTATTTTAGGAAGTGCGGCCTATAACAACGCCATGTTCCCTGCGGTTGAAACATTACTTACAACCATAAAGCATATGGGAATTAAAAACCATCTGCTCGGCATTTTTGGATCGTATAGCTGGAACGGCGGCGGAGTTAAAAACCTGCTGAAATTTGCCGATGAAATTGAATGGGAATTGGTTGGGGAACCACTTGAAGAAAAAGGCGCCATGAAAGCAGATCACTTTAACAAATATGTAGATTTGGCAAACGCCATTGCAGATAAATTGCTGGCATAATCCATCTTAAAAATCATAAAACAAGGCTGTTTGTCAATTGGCAGACGGCTTTTTTTGCTTGAAATCATTGAAAAATTGTGCATAACTATTTTCGTTTTCCGAAGGATATTCGGATGGAGGAAATATCTTTGCAGATCAAAAAAAATAAAGTATGCAAACCTGGTTCGAGTGTAAAGTAAAATATGTAAAGATTGACGATGACGGCCGCGAGCGCAAAGTGAGCGAAGTGTATCTGGTAGATGCCGTTTCGTTTACAGATGCCGAAACGCGCATCATTCAGCAAATGGAAACCATGGTTCGGGGTGAATTTATGGTTGACAATATCAAAAAATCGAACATCGTTGAAATATATCCCCACGAAAATGGCGAATGGTGGTACAAAGCAAGAATTGGCATTGTAACCATTGATGAAAAAGCAGGAAAAGAGAAGAAAATAAACAACTATTTTCTGGTTGCCGCCGATGATCTGAAACAGGCACTTCAGCGCCTCGAAGAAGGACTTGCTTACGTTCTGGTTCCATATCAGACCACTTCGCTTGCAATTTGCAATATCGTGGATGTTTTCCCTTATTTTGAAGACAAAGTGAATGCAAAAATCCCTTCGAACCTGAAACCATTGAAAGAGGTTACAAAAAAACCCGTTTTTGAAGATGAAGACCTCGATGTAGTCTATTCAGCCGATGATGAAGAAGATGAAGAAATAGATGAAATTGAAGAAGACGATCAGGAATAAAGCGCACACATAAGTTGTCGGATGTAAATTCTCCTGATCTTTAAAATAAAACAGCCAGTCGCGGAAGTTTACTTCGTTAGCCTTGCGGCATCCCACCATGGAATTCATGATTGCTGCATTTTCTGCTGCATCATGATTTCCACAGAATAACCAGTTCTTTCGGCCCAATGCTATTGGCCTGATTGCATTTTCACCAAGGTTGTTGTCGATTCTCAACCGACCCTCCAAGTGGGATCGGGCCAGCTTTGGGAAGATATTGTAAATGTACCTGATGGCTTTGCCAATACGCCCTTTGGGCAAGACTTTGGGAAACTCATTCAATAACCATTTTTCAAAGACTACCATAATTGGGTAAGCCAATCGGGAGCGCAGGTCGGCTCGCTCGTCATTAGAGAGTTGTTCCAAATCGGCCCGTCTTTCCACATCAAAAAGCAACCCGATTTGCTTCAATGCATACGAAACCAGCACTTTGTCTTCTTTTAATGCTTCTTCAAAGTACTTGCGGTTTCAAAAGCTTTTGATAATAATTATGCCAGACATTTAAAAAACGACCTGAGCTTCTAATCTTTTTCCCAGGATAGAACCCTGATTTCTATATCAAAGATGTCACGTGATGCTTTTCCAAAGAATCTCTTTTCAGTCTGGAATCGGCTCTGGCATAAATTTCAGTACTCTGTAAGCACAATCTGCAAACACTTCGACTTAGCTCAGCGCAACCCACAAAAACCTTGATATATACATAGAAGAAATTAGGTAGTCGTCAGGGATGTTTTTACC
>CAMDGL010000363.1 GCA_945897845.1 Chitinophaga pinensis
GTGTTCGAAGGAGATGAATATCTGTCGTCGCCCATTGACCGCCGACCGAAATTTCACCTCTATTTTCCGAATATCGCATTGTTGAGCGGAATTGCCTGGGACCACATCAACGTGTTCCCAACCTTCCCGTTTTACGTGGAACAGTTCCAAATTTTTGCCGATATGATTCAGCCCAATGGTTCGCTGGTTTACTTCGGGAACGATGAAAACCTGAAACTGGTAGCCACGAAAACCCGCGCCGATGTTCAGAAATTGCCTTACAATTCGCACGAATCGGTGATTGAAAACGGATTTACTTATTTAGTCGTTGGTAATGAGAAAATAAAACTACAGATTTTTGGCGACCATAATCTTCAAAATATTTCGGGAGCACAACTGGTTTGCCGCCAACTGGGTTTGACAGATGATCAGTTTTATTCAGCCATTGCCGAATTCAAAGGGGCTGCACGCCGTTTGGAAGTGCTGGCAGAAACTGCTGGCTGCGTGGTTTTTAACGATTTCGCTCATTCGCCCTCGAAACTGAAAGCAACCACTGAAGCGGTTAAAAAGCAATTTCCGGAGCGGAAACTGGTGGCTTGTTTGGAATTGCACACTTTTAGTTCGCTAAAAAAGGAATTCCTTCCGCAGTATAAAAAAAGCATGGATGCCGCCGATTTGGCTATCGTGTATTTTAACCCGCACACCATCGAGCACAAAAAGCTGGAACCCATTACAGAACAGCAAGTGGCCGAAGCTTTCGATTCTCCGGGGTTGATGGTTTTGACCGATTCGGATGAGCTTTTTGCTTTCCTGAAAACCCAAAACTGGCACAAGACGAATTTGCTATTGATGACTTCAGGAAACTTTTCAGGAAGAAATTTGAAAGAGCTGGCTGGGGAGTTGGTAGGAAAATGATTTCAAACTTAATATTTTCCCAATAAAAACAGATTGGATATTCGTCGGCTTTGTACCCCGAATGACATTCAACTTTTATCGGAATCAGTTTCATTTTTCATTCATTTCAATTCTGAAAAAATTTCTCGTAGCAGTTTAAAATACCTTTGTTCCGTTCCAGCTTTTTTACTGGTGAAAGGCTAATTTGTTTCCTGATGTGATTCACTTTTTCCAATGATGGAATTTTCGGAGTATTGATTTTCAGCAGATAGACGGTTTTAAGGGTTGAACCTTTAAAACGCAACGTGAATGGGCCGAGCCGGGCAGGATGCAGGTGGACATATCGTTCGGGTTCATTTCCTTTCCGTACAATCCATTCAGACTGGTCTTTCAATACAATTTTCCGGTAACCGTTTTTTGTGTTCACCCAACGGCTGAAATCATCTGCATCGAGTGTCTGCTTTGATCTCAGCAACGAAATGACCGAATTGCCAATGGATTTGGGCGTCATTGTTCCGGTATAAATGTCGATATAATTGTTGCAAACGGATTCAAGCATTTCAATGATCACTTCAGGAGAAGTACTTTTAAGAAAGCTCAATAGGTAGTTCCGATGGTGCTTGAATGGATTAAACCTAACCGGAGATGGTATGTCAGTTTCATCAGTCATATTAGCAATTATTTCCTGATTTATACGGATTGAATCATAATCGGTTGAGCTGCTTTTCTGAAATATACATTAGTTTCGCTCTGCACTTGTTTTTGATGGCTATATTTGCGCAATCAGAGGTTATTGGATTTATTGTATATCAGGTATGTCGAAGCAAAATTTTAAAAACGATACGGAAGCATTGCTGCAAATGGCTGATGGAAGCATTGCTGCCTATCGCTTTTTATTCGACCAGCACTTCCCTGATTTGTGCAATTTCCTATTGGTCTATCTACACTCCAAAGAACTTTCCGAAGAAATTGCCCTCGAAATATTTACCCATATCTGGGAAAAGCGGGAAGACCTGATCATTAAGGCTACTTTTAAATCTTTCCTTTTTGCTTCGGCCAAAAACAAAGCCATTAGCCATTACCGAAAAGAAAATAGGATACTATTTACCACACTTGAAGACGTTGAGTTGATGATTCCTGATGTTTCAAGTGAATTTATGGAGAACAACGAACTGCGTGAATTAATTGATGCAGCCGTAGGCAAACTTCCGGAGAAAAGCCGGCAGATTTATCAACTGGCGTGGGAGGAAAACATGTCGCACAAGGACATCGCCGAACAACTGGGAATTGCTCCAAAAACCGTTGAAAACCATGTGGGCATTGCTTTGCGTAAACTTCGCGAATCGCTGAAACCTTATTACAAACAGATATTTATGATTTGGGTGATGGGCTTTTTTCTGGATTGACCGAAGCAGGTTGGCGTTCCATGTAAAAATACACTCCGGTATGGTCTTTCTGCTCAAAACCAAGGCGTTCGTAAAGTGAAAGTGCCGGATTGTAACATTCAACATGGATGCTGACTATTTTTGACGTGGCTTCCGATTTTTCAATCAGCTGATTAAGAATCCGGCTTCCAATTCCCAGGTTGCGGAACTGGGGCAGCAGGGCGATATCCACTATCCGGATTTGCCTTTCAGATTCCCACAGGTAAAGACGCCCTGCAGGTTCGTTTTTCCAGAGAATAATCTCGAAAGTAGCTTCGTTGTATACCTGCTGGTAATAATCGTGCTGTGCCGAAAATTGCTGGTCGATAAACTGTTCTTTCTGAAGTTCAGGCCAATCCACCAGATTTAGTTCATCTTCACGCGTACTTCTATAAACCTGCCTCAGAAAAGGAAGGTCCGTTTCTTCAATTTTCTTAAATGTGATTTCCATAATGAATCTGTTTCATTCCAATTCCCTGACAAAAATACAATTCTACTTTTATGAAACACAAAAGCAGAAGTTTTACCTTCTGCCTTTGTATTTATACCGAAAATTCCCAATCGGTTTTATTTACTGTTCATCAACACAACAGGGAAGGTTTTAACCTGATTGCCATGTTTAACCTCAACGAAATAAGTAGCTGGAAGTAATTCTTTAATGTCGAGTTGCAATAAGCTGGCAGGTTCAAATTGTTTGCTAATTACACTTTGTCCGCTCATACTTATCACTTTTACAAACAGCGTCTTGTCAAAGTTAGTTCCCCTCAAATTAATCAATCCTGAAGTTGGATTTGGGAAAAGGATCATATCAAATTGTTGCATATCGGCTTTTTCCGTTATAACCCCATCGCCATGATATGCTGTAAAGTTGACGTTTTCATAGTTGATTTTCACATCGGTAATACTCAGGTTAAATGGTTTGACAGACGTAAAGCCTGGTAACTCAGCCGAAACGGTGTATTCGCCAACCGGTAAGTTGCTGAACTTATAACTGCCATCCAATCCTGATTGTGTACGAAGTAAAATGGGACTCTTTCCCTTGCCCGTGATGGTAATATCGGCATACGGTAAAGGATCTCCTTCATTTCCTGATCCAATGATTCCACCCTGTGCTGGCGATGAGACCATCAATACGCGAACAAATCCTGAAACAGAACCTTTTCCCGCAGTCTCTTCATTTTGCAGCATAACAATATTGGCTACGTACTGATTGTTGCCAGCTACACTGATATTTGTGGCTTTGGTCCAGTCGGCGGTTGTCTCGTAATAGGTAGAAACGAGTTGTGGATGTGTAATCAGGTTGCTGTTTACCGCTTTTACAATGTATTTGGCTTCATCTAAGTTTTCAAAGAAGTAATAATCATCGCCATTGGTATTGGTTGTCGCCTTCGGATCAATTTGTTTTCCTTTGACAGACATGAGGGCAACGATGAGGTTATCGGGCAAAGACGAACTGCTCGTGATCTTGCCATATATCATCGGACGTTTTTTGCGTACAACCTTCAGTTCAAAAGTATCTTCAACCCATAAACCATGCGGATCGGTTGCACGAACCGTCACCACCGCTTTGTCGTCAGAATTTGGTAGCGGAAAGCCTTCAATCAGGTTATCGCCTTTTTTCTGAATCCAGTTTCCTGAAATTACCTTCACCAGTATGGTCAGCGCATCGCCATCAGGATCTTTAAAAACGGAAGATCCGGCAGTGAAAGTATATTCGCTGAACTCATCAACCAGAACATCCGTCAGGGGATTTGCAGTAACCGGAGCATCGTTCACCGAAGTTACAGCGATTGTAAATGTGATTGGTGAACCGGAATCCACTCCGCCGTTTGCCGTTCCGCCATTGTCTTTCAAAGTAACAGTAACAGTTGCAGAACCAAAGAAATTGGCTGCAGGAGTGTAAGTGAGTTTTCCGGTTGCGTCAATTGCAGGCTGAGCGCTGAATAAACTGTTATTGTTGTTGGTTACGTTGAATGCAAGTGTTTGTCCGCTTTCATTTGCCGGTCCACTAATGATTGCAGTTGCCCATGCGGTGACCGATTGTGCTCCCGCATCTTCGAGTACCGTTTGATTTGTTCCGGAGGTGAAGACCGGTAAATCGTTCACCGAAGTTACAGAGATTGTAAA
>CAMDGL010000364.1 GCA_945897845.1 Chitinophaga pinensis
TCCATCAAAACCGTACTTTTTCAGTAGTGCAGCCTGTTCTTCAAACGGGATAAAAGGAAGCCCCTGTTTGTTCAGCCCATTGTTGAAAACGAAGAAGGGATTTTTCAGGGTTCTTTCTTTTTCTCCGGCAAAGCCATTCAGGCAAAAAGTGAGCAGCAGAAAGATGATGAGTTTTGATGATTTCATAGTTGGTTTAATTAGTTGTTAATCAATATTTACCGTACTGCTGGAGCGTATCCCACATGGCCCAGAAGTTTTCAGGCGAAACATCGTCCTGAATATTGTGCACCGGAGCAAACACAAAACCGCCACCCGGGGCCATGATGTCGATGATGCTTTTCACTTCGTCGGCCACTTGTTGCGGACTGCCATTGTTCAGGGTCGATTGGGTATCGACACCCCCTCCCCAAAAGGTGAGCACATCTCCAAAGTCTCGTTTCAGCTCTTTCAAATCCATTCCGGCCGCGGTAAACTGCACCGGATTGAGGATGTCGAGGCCGGCTTCAATCAAATCGGGCAGTATTTCGCGAATGGCACCGCAACTGTGCATAAAGGTTTTTACGTGGGGCAGACGTCTTTTGACATGAGTGAATAGAGTTTTGAAACGCGGAATGATGATCTGTCGCAAAGTATCCGGATCTACAATGGTGGTTGCCTGCGAGCCCAGGTCATCACATTCAGAAATGACCTGAATTTTATGCTCGTTCCCGGTTTCAATGGCCCAGTCGATGATAGCATCCCAATAACGAATTTTATCTTCAAGTATTATTTCACTCAAAGCTTCAACTCCCTCCGGATCGATCATCGTATCCATAAACCAATTCTCGTAGCCACGGATCCGAAGACTGTTTTCGGTAAATCCGGCCGTATTCCGATCGGCAATTCCACAGAAATCACCCACATTTGCGATTTGTTCGTTTAAATCTTTTCGCAGCATTTTGGTAAAAAAGTCCCAGTCGGGACGAGGAAGCTGATGCAGTGATCCGGAAAGTGAATCTGCATTTATAAGCGGCGATTCGGTCAGGTGAAAATAGATATCGTGACCCACTTCAAATTTCCAGTTACAACCGTAAAAATCGGTCACTTCAATAAGATTCCCGTTCACCCGTTTGGTATTGCGGTAATCGGTAATGCGCTGGGCTCCGATTCTTCTCGTGTCCGATTTCAGGAAAACCAGGTTTTCTTCTGCCGGAGTTACAATCTGCTGAATTGGGTCAATCTCATCATCACCAATTTCGGTGGAAAGCCCACGCAATTGCATAGCCCGCAAATAGGCATTTTTGGTAATTGCAGTTACAGTTGTACCTGCCAAATCATACGGAATACGGTCAGGTTCCTGATGATTGAGTGTTTTTTGAATTCTTTCACTGCTATTCATTTCTCTATATTTCTTGAGTTATTTAATATTGATCAAATTCCAATTCCCTGAATAATAAGCTTTATCAATTTGGATTGTCAGTTGATAGTCTGCTTTTGCTTTTGCCCATTGCCGCAGGTCGTGATAAATATAAAAGTTGAGACAAAAGGCATAATCGTATTTTTCATGAAGAGTGCGTGGATTTTTCCAGAAAGCATACCAACCAGTAGTAAGACCTTTTTTTTCAGCGATAGCAATTACCTGCTGCGCACGTTCCCAGTTTTTTTCAGTGATTGCCTTGAACAAGGAATTATAATCCCAATAGTCCATTCCTTTGGTTTTAATTACCGTTTGGCGATCATCAATGCCTAATGCTTTTAGCGAAACGTTTTTTTCAAAAATTGTATCACCATACAGGTCATACTCTATCAGGTCGAAAAAACCGTTATTATCGGTGTCTGTATATTTTATGGTTCCAAATTTATTGGGTGCATTCTGTAATCTTTCAGTATTCCAATTTTCATATAAGCCTCCATAACCTTGAAACGAGAAGGCTCTTTGATCTATTCGCCAAGCTCCCCACTCTGCACCATATAAATGAATCTTGCCATCGAACCCTCCAATATACAGGTATCCTTTACCTGAAAAGTCCATATCAAATTCGCCCCGGTCACCTATCACATCAGCCTGCGGATTATCATCAAGACCACCTCCCCTTGTGCCTGTTGCAAACACATTTTTGGGATCATACAATTCAACGCGTTCCCAACGATTACAGTCATCATCTTCATCGAACACAAAGCGACAACTTTTCCAAATACCTCTGTTGTAGGTTAAATCGAGTGCAGTGTTACGGTTAGGAAAAATAAGTTCGTCGATTTTGCGCCAACTGCTGTCGTATAAAAATTGATTTGCTTCAGGCAAACCTTTCATGTTTTTAAATTTGTTGACCTGATCGTCGTATGCAAACCCACCCCCCTCGAAACAAAGCGACATATCAAAATCAAGTTCATTCCCCTGTCCATTGTCGTTATCCAAATCATAGGATACAGCTACGTAACTAATCTTTTTCGTAAACCGAACGTCAACTTCACTCTTTTCATCCTTAAAAACCGGATCGTCCCCATTTTTTCTGACTTCCGGAGTATCAATCATTCGCAATGCCATTTCTGAAAGCCCATCATGATCAAAGTCCCAGAAGATAAAAGGATTCTCCCAACTATATCGAAGATCAGAAAGACGATATGAAGGTGTACACACCTTTGTAAAAGTGGTATTGCCTTGATAATCGGTAAAAAAATTGCTATGCCCGTTTCTTTCCCAATGACGCATGGTTAGCAAGTTCCAGTCGATGTAATTGAATACACCTTCCTGGTCCTCATCAATGAAAGCCATGATGTTACTTTTTATCCAATCCATTTTATAACGTACATCGGCCTTCCCGTTTTCAACGACCCATTGCATATTGGCTTTACCGTCATTTTCAAAGTCGATAAAATCGATGCTAATATCTTCAGGGCCAGCAAACTTTCCATCTTTGTTTCTGTCAATGCATAAACAATCGCCGACCATATCACCTTCCAAGTCGGTCCATCTCATGTTGTCATTATCATCAATCCACATTACTGGTATGCCATTTAGAATGGTATATTGAAGTATATCAGGATCTCCATCTTTATCCAGATCTATAAGTTGTTTCAATTCTATAGCATCAGGTAAAGGCATCCTTGCTGGACGCAAAGTTGTTTGTTGGTTCCAATAATTTTCATTGATCTGAGCAGTTAATTGCAATCCATGATATAAGAATACAAAGCAAAATAGCAGAATAGGAGTTTTCATGGTATCTATATATTGATAGTTTTAATTTTTGGCACCAACAAATGAACGATGAGCAAGGCCATCAGGTATCCGCAGCCAGCCACCGCAAACGGTAAAGCATAACCATTAACTCCAATATTCTGAAGAATTTTTCCTACCGAAAAGGCAACAATTGCCCCGCCAATAGCTCCTGAAAAACCACCAAATCCGGCAACCGAGCCAACTGCCTTTTTAGGAAAAATATCCGACATCAGGCTGAATACATTGGCCGACCACCCGCAATGACCTCCTGCGGCAAGTGCAATCAACCCAACGGCAAGCCACATGTTTTCGGTGTGCGGCACCAAAGCCACCGGAACGGCAAACAGTGCACAGGCCAGCAAACTGAATTTTCGTCCCTGATTCAGGCTGAAACCCATCCTCATAAATTTTGACGACAGCCAGCCCAGAAAAATTCCCAATCCCCATGATGCCAGGTAAATGGTAAAAAATGGCAGGCCTATTTCTTTTAGGTTCAGCCCGAATTTTTCGTTCAGGAATTTTGCACCCCAGAACAGGTAGAACCACCAGATTGGGTCGGCCATAAACTTGGCCACCGCAATCGCCCATGTTCCGCGATGCGGAAGTATATCTTTCCATCCCACTTTTTCAACATTCTCGTTTTCGGCGCCGTCGGCATTGATGTATTGCAGTTCTTCAGCCGATACATTCGGGCTTTGTTCCGGTTTTCGAAAGTATTTAAGCCAAAGCAATACCCAAATGATACTGATGGGGAACGTCCATAGAAATCCTACCCGCCAGTCATTGAAACTCATTACCAATGGCGGAATAATCAGGGGGGAAAGAATGGTACCCATGTTGGATCCGCCATTGAAAATACCGACCGCCAACGCCCGGTCTTTTTTGGGGAACCATTCGGCGACAGCTTTTATTGCTGACGGGAAATTACCGGATTGCCCCACTGCCAAACTGAAACGTGCCACTGCAAAACCCAGCCACGAGCGGGCAAACACATGCCCCAAAGTTGCCACGCTCCAAATTCCAATAGAAACCAAATAACCTTTTCGGGTACCAATTTTATCTATCAACGTGCCCATTACAATAAAACATACGGCATAAGCCATCATAAATACGCTGTTGATGATTCCATATTGTTCTTCGCTCCAGCCAATGCTTTTCTGGAGTTCGGGCGCAAGGATTCCCAGCGCCGAGCGGTCGATGTAAAGAATGGTAGTGGCTACAAAAAGTA
>CAMDGL010000365.1 GCA_945897845.1 Chitinophaga pinensis
CTGGTTCAAATCGGAAGTGGAGAAGTACCTCGGATATGCGTTTCAGGAAGAAAAACCATACTCTTTTACCCGCAATGGTGATCGGCTTGGCTGGAAAAAAGGCACCGATTCGAAATGGAGCCTGACCCTTTTTGTGGAAGGCGGACGTGTGGCTGACAAAGGGGAGCTGAAAATGAAAACCGCTTTGCGTGAAGTGGCTCAAACCATTGAAGGTCAATTTATCCTGACAGGAAATCAGAACCTGATCATTGCCAATGTGACCGCTGAAGAGAAGAAGAAAATCAGTCTGATTTTAAAAGAAAACGGTGTTTTGCCGGGCGAAATTTCAGGCCTTCGTCAAAATTCAATTGCCTGTGTTGCGCTGAATACTTGCGGTTTGGCTTTTGCCGAAGCAGAAAGGTATTTGCCTTCACTCATCACAAAAATCGAAGGTATTCTCGATCAGAATGGTTTGTTAAAAGAAGAAATTGTGATTCGGATGACCGGTTGCCCGAATGGCTGCGGAAGGCCGTATCTGGCAGAAATTGGTTTTGTCGGCAAATCTGAAGGACACTACAACCTCTATCTGGGCGGAAATTTTATTGGTACCCGCCTGAATACACTCTACAAGGAAACACTTACAGAAGTCGAAATTCTGGCAGAATTGCAGCCCATCATTGCCGATTACGCATCGAACCGAAATGAAGGTGAAAAGCTGGGCGATTTTGTAATCCGCAAGGAATATGTGACAGTAACATTGAAAGGATCAGATTTTAAACATTAAACCATGAAGACTCCGGTATTTTTTATAGGCAAAAAATTGTCGAAGGTTACACGTGAATGGTTGCAAAAACAACCAATTCAGTTTGTTGAGCAATCGTTTTTCAGAATTGAGTACAAAAAACCAAACCTGAATTTCTTCGAGACGATGGCCAATGGCAGCAAACAATGGGTGGTAACAAGTATTTATGCGGCTCATTGGCTGGTTAGGTTTCAGTCAAAAATTGGCTTAACTGCCAACGATCGTGTTTATTGCTGGTCGGAAAAACAGGCTGAAATTCTTGGAGAACTGAACTTGCCGGTTTTTATCTCCTCGTTTTCGAACTACACGGAACTGGCTGAAAAAGTGATTGAACAAAATCAGGGCGAGTCAGTTTTGTTTTTGCATGGCGACAAACTTCACAGCGAAATTAACTCCATTTTTGTGGGTTCTCCGCTTCCCTATTCCGAAGTGGAAGTTTATAAAAATACGCCCATCGAGCATTTTGTGAACGGAATATTCGATGCCTATCTATTTTTCAGCGCTTCAGGAATTGATAGCTTTAAAGCTTCAGGCAATATCCCGAATCCGTCATCGTTAATTCTGGCGAACGAAAACACCACAGCACGCGCTGCATGGCGGGTTTTCACCAATAAAGTCTATCTTTCACCTGAAAAAGAAGAATTGTCGTTTGTGCAATTTGCCATTTCGCGCTGGGAAGAAGAAAATACTAAGTATTAAAATTTTAAGATGGAATTAGAAAACAGATCATTATCAGTACTTGGATGCGGATGGCTCGGAGTGCCACTTGCAAAGCATTTTCTGGAAAATGGATTTTCGGTGAAAGGCTCGGTTACTTCTGAAGAAAAGTTTGGAATACTGCGTGATGCAGGTATTTCACCTTACAGGATTGTTTTATCCGATACGGAAGTCATTCTGGATGATCCGGATTTTTTCAAGTGCGATGTTTTGGTCATTTCCATTCCTCCGCGCAGAATAGCAGATATTGAGCAGGTTTTTCCATCGCAGATCAGAAGGTTGATTCCTTTTATCCTGAAGTCAGGCATTCAAAATGTGATATTCATTTCCTCTACTTCCGTTTATCCAGATCAAAACCAACTTGCGCGTGAAAATGAAATTTTGTTTCCTGACAAAGCGAGTGGGAAAGCGCTGGTTGATGCAGAAAATTTATTGAGGGAACAATCCGGGTTTAAAACCACCATTGTTCGGTTTGGCGGCTTAATTGGCGCCGATCGCAATCCAGCCCGTTTTCTCCTGAAATCGACACAGCCAATTGCCAACGCGCCGGTTAATCTGATTCATCAGGATGATTGTATCGGAATAATTTCAGCAATTGTCAGACAGGAACTTTGGGGCGAAACGCTGAATGCCTGTTGCCCCGAACATCCGATGAAAAAGGACTTCTACGAAAAAGCGGCCATTCAATCAGGATTACCGGTTCCATTTATTTCCGAAGAACTTGCCGCCTTTAAAACCATCGACAGCAGCAAACTTATCCGGTTGCTCAATTATCAGTTTATTTATTCAAGTCCGATGGATTATTTGGACCAGATCTAAAAAAAACTGATATTTATGAAAGCAATTCACTATTGCCGAAAACAAAATATTAATCAATGTATTTCTCCCCTCCTTCGGAGAGCTTGTTCCGCCACTGCGGAAGATCGGGGGAGGCTTTTATGATTTCCATAGTTGGTGCTGGTCCCGGCGATCCTGAATTACTAACAGTAAAAGCGCTGAAGCGCATTCAGGAAGCGGATTGTATTCTGCACGACGCATTGGTGAGCGACGAAATTCTGAACCTTTCAAAACCTGAAGCTCAACGGGTTTATGTGGGTAAAATCTATCAGGACGGACAGGATCAGACCGACAGGCAGGAATGGATCAATCAGCTGATTATTGAATTGGCAGAAAAAGGGCAAAAAGTGGTTCGGCTGAAATCAGGCGATCCGATGATTTTTGGTCGCGGCGCCGAAGAAATCCGCTTTTGCATTGACAACAACCTGAACTACGAAGTGATTCCCGGAGTTACTTCAGCGCTTGGAGCCGCATCACTGTATGGAATCCCGCTAACAGAACGTGGCAAAAACAGCATGGTGCTTTTTGGTACCGGCCATTATTGTGAAGGCGATTTTTGCGACCTCGAAACCTTTATTTCTGTGCTGAAATCAGGTTCGCCGGTGATCTTTTTTATGGGATTGAATAAACTGGTAAAACTGTCAAACCGACTTCTGGACAATGCCATTTCACCGGAAACAAAAGTCCAGATTTTAAGCAAAGTTTCGCAGCCTGAAGCCTGCACTTTCGAAAGTACGCTCGGAAACATTGAACAGTTAATGGCAAACGAAAAACCACCCATGCCTGCGCTTGTAATTATTGGCAAAAATGCGGAAAGGCTAAGGTGAAATATAACAGTCAGGATCTGTTAAACAATTCTAAGCTTTTTTTTCTTTTTGTAATGGCTCACTATAAACAGGATCCCCACAACGATGAAAGGAAACGTAACCATCAGGATAATTCCCAGACTTTGTGATACAGTGAGATGGTTCCGGTTAAGATTCAGAAAAAATACAAATGGACTCAGGCCAATCCCAATTATCGTAAAGATAATTCCTCCAACAAATTCCCATTTCCAGGCGACGATTAGCAACCTTGAATTTTCAGTACTGACCACAACTTCAGGATTGAAAAACGCAGAATTTATTTATGTCAAAAAGTCGGTAGAATATTATTTTTCCTGAAATTATTTCCGCATATCAACTCATTACCAGTCAATTTGTCTTGCAGGGTAAAACAAACCTGAAACTTGTTTCATTGGCAAATCATTTGATCACCTCATTTCCGTATCTTTAATCAGAAAACAATTAAAAAACGGAATATATGAACTTTAATAATTTCACCATCAAGTCGCAGGAAGCTGTCCAATATGCTTTTACCGTGGCTCAGGGGCACAATCAGCAAGCCATTGAAACCGGACACATTTTAAAAGGACTTTTCCATGAAGCTGAAAATGTAGTTGGTTTTCTGCTGAAAAAAGTGGGGGCCAATCCGGTCGTTATTCAACAGACATTGGATCGAATGGTCGAATCGTATCCGAAAGTTACCGGTGGCGAACCTTATCTGTCGCAGGATGCCAACAGGGCTTTGCAAAAATCAATCGCCATCATGCAGGAAATGAACGATCAGTTTGTTTCGGTTGAGCACATTATGATGGGACTTTTGGAAACCGGCGACACAATCAGTAGAATGCTGAAAGATGCCGGGGTGGCCAAAAAAGATCTTGAAATGGCAGTAAAAGAACTCCGGAAAGGCGCAAAAGTGGATAGCCAGAGCGCCGAAGATAAATTTGATTCGCTCAACCGTTTTGCCGTTAATTTGAACCAGCGGGCCCGCGATGGAAAGCTCGATCCTGTCATAGGCCGTGACGATGAAATCCGTCGGATTCTTCAGATTTTATCGCGCCGTACAAAAAATAATCCGATCCTGATTGGCGAACCGGGAACCGGGAAAACAGCCATTGCAGAAGGTTTGGCTCAACGAATTGTACGCGGCGATGTGCCTGAAAACCTGAAATCGAAGCAACTTTTTTCGCTCGATATGGGCGCGCTGATTGCGGGTGCAAAATACAAAGGTGAATTCGAAGAACGACTGAAAGCGGT
>CAMDGL010000366.1 GCA_945897845.1 Chitinophaga pinensis
TCGTCCAGTTTTTCAAAACCGATGGTTTCTCCGGAAATATGGGGAGCTGTTACGCCTTTCCCAAAAAACTGATTTCCAGTATAAATAAAAGCTTCGTCCCACAAATCGGCCTCCAGAAAACTGTTCAGCAATACGCTTCCACCTTCTACTATTACCGACAAAATATCTCTCTTGTAAAGCTCTGACAGCAATTGCGGGAGGATATTCCGGCCAAAATCCAATGATATAAATTGCAGGTTTTCAGTATCTGATTTTTGTTCTCGTGTAAAAACCCATGTAGTCGCTTTTCTGTCAAAAAGGTGCAGATTAGAATTGAGCCGGCCAGTTCTGTCGATTACCATTCTTACCGGTTGGTTGCCAGTCCACTCGCGCACAGTGAGGGCAGGATTATCAAATTCGCAAGTATTGGTCCCGATCAATATTGCCGATTCTTCGGAGCGTTGCTTGTGCACCAGCCTTTTCGATAGGGCGTTGGTAATCCAGGTCGGATGCTGTGTTTCGGTGCGGTCGGTATCGATAAAACCATCGAGTGTTTGCGCCCATTTCAGTAAAATATATGGGCGTTTTTTCTCATGAAAAGTAAAAAACCTTCGGTTCTGTTCGCGACATTCTTTTTCGAGTACTCCCACTTCCACTTCAATTCCGGCTTTTTGCATCCGTTCAATGCCTTTCCCGGCCACTTTGGCAAACGGATCGATGGTTCCGATTACAACCCGGGGAATGCGGTTTTCGATGATCAGATCGGAACAGGGCGGAGTTTTTCCAAAATGAGCACAAGGTTCAAGTGAAACATACAATGTTGAATGTGCAAGCAGTTCCTGATTTTTGACCGATCGAATGGCATTTACTTCGGCATGCGGCTCCCCGAATTTCTGATGGTATCCTTCTCCAATAATAGTTCCTTCGTACACAATCACGCAACCCACCATCGGATTAGGCGCCACATCACCCATTCCCAGAATTGCCAGATCGAGGCAACGTTGCATAAAAATTTGAGGAGTACTCATCAGCGAAAAAATTAACTTTGCCAAAAATAGCAATAATGAAGTCAGGCATTGCATCCATCAGAAAAGAATTGACAGAGCTTTATCCAAAAGAGGAAATTGACAGTATGATTTCGCTGATCTTCGAAAAGCTGAAAGGTTACTCGCGCACCCAATTTCTGCTTGCCATAGACGAATTGCTGAACGCAGATGATCAGCTTGAAATTGACAAAATTGTTTCACGCCTTAAAAATCACGAACCCATCCAATACATTTTGGGCGAAACTGAATTCTATGGATTGCCTTTTTATGCAGTACCCGGCGTTTTGATTCCGCGTCCCGAAACGGAAGAACTGGTTCAGTGGATCATTCAGAAGAATAAAAAATCGGCTCCAATCCTTCTCGACATTGGAACCGGAACCGGATGTATTGCAATTTCACTCAGTAAAAACATTGAACAAGCCACAGTTCTTGCCTGCGATATTTCGCCCGTTTGCATTGAAACGACGCGCCGAAATGCCAGGTTGAATAATGCATCAGTTTCAGTATTTGAATATGATATTCTAAATAATAATTCTGACATCAATTTTCCGCAGCTGGATGTGATCGTCAGTAATCCGCCATACATCAGGGAAACAGAAAGAAATTTGATGGAAAAGAATGTGCTTGAATTCGAACCTGAGCTTGCACTTTTCGTTCCGGATGACAGACCACTACTGTTTTACGAGCGAATTGCAGACTTCGCCCTTATTCATCTAAAAAAAACGGGCAGTCTTTTCTTCGAGATAAACGAAGCTTTCGGGAACGACTGCGTAAAAATGCTTCAGCAAAAAGGTTTTTCTGAAATTGAACTAAAAAAAGATATCAACGGGAAAGACAGGATGATTCGGGCAAAGCTTTAATAACATTGGAAATTCGGGCCAAATGCAATACAATAAATGCATATATTTGTAGTAAATGCAGGCGAATGAAAGTGAAGTTGGAACATAAAGCACAACCCATTTGAAACACTTTTTTGTATATATACTTCTACTTTTTAATATCGTTGCAATTTTTGCAATTGGTATCGCTTCTTTGTCTGTATTTATCAGTCCAGGGGAATTTTGGATTCCTGCACTGTTCGGAATGGCTTATCCTTATCTTCTGGTAGTTAATATCATTTTCATAATTCTGTGGGTTGTCATCAAGCCCAAATTCGCACTTTTTTCGGTTATAATAATACTTGCCGGAGTCAATCACATCGGCAATTATCTTCAGTTTTCAGGGAATAAAACCACTGAAAAAGGAGTCAGGGTTACCAGTTACAACGTGAAATATTTTATGGGGAATACCGAATTTCCGAACAAGGAAAACGCCGATCATATTCTTAATTTTTTGCGTCAGGACAATGCCGACATCATTTGTTTGCAGGAAGTAAGGCTAAACAAACGGCAAATTTTCGATATCAAAAACACCAAACTTCCGCAGGTTAACCACCTGCAACTTGCGCACAACAGCTATGCAGGCGGACTGCTTACCATGACCCGGTTCCCCATCCTGAATATGGAAGAAATCAGGTTTAAAAATTCGGGAAACATGATCATTTTTACTGATATACTGATGGATACTGATACCGTCAGGGTTTACAACTGTCATTTACAATCGTACCGGCTAAGAGAAGCTGAAATCAATGCCATCGATTCAATCGACTTTAACAATCAGCCTAAAACCAAAGAAAAAATGATTGTGTTGGGACAAAAATTTAAATCTGCGCTGATCAAACGTGCAGAACAGGCTGCAACACTACGTCAATCGATCAACGAAAGCCCCTATCCGGTGATTGTTTGCGGCGATTTTAACGACACGCCTGTTTCGTTTACTTACCGCACTGTAAAAGGTGATCTGGAAGATTCGTTTACCCAATCGGGAAAAGGTACCGCCAATACGTACAATGGGAAATTGCCTTCGTTCCGGATCGACTACATTTTGTACAGCCCGAATTTTACAAGCTTCAACTTTAAAGTTTCATCAATTAACCACTCTGATCATTTCCCGATAAGCTGCGATTTGTTTCCGGCGGAGAAATAGAAATTACAGTTCAAACAAAAGGAAATCGAGCAAATTTATTTGCTTAATACCCTGATAATCATTGCCAAGTATCAAATCATTAAACGTAACAACAAATTTTGGATAGTTGTCCTTTATCATCAATAAATTTCCAAATTCACGGCCTGCAACAGATTTGTCTGTAATTTGTAAACAGACTTGTATATATACTTTTAGTCCATTTCTGTCCGCAACAAAATCAATCTCTTTGTTATCAATTTTCCCCACATATACGCGATACCCACATTGTATGAGATGCAGATAGACTGCATTTTCCAGAAGTTTGTGAATATCTGTTTTCTGATTGAAACCCTTTAATGCATTTCTCAGGCCTAAATCCTCAAAATAGTATTTTTCGCCAATTTCAAAAATTTTTAACCCTCCAACTTCTGAGCGTACTACTTTATGAACAAAATAGGCATTTGAAAGCGCCTTAAGATAATTAAGGGTGAGCTGAGGAGATATTTCAATACGCTGTGACTTAAGAAATTTGCTGATATTGCTGGCAGAAAAAAGGCTTCCAATATTATCTGAAAGATAGAAAACCAAATTCTCAAGAAGGGAAATATTTCGAATATTTTCCCTTGCAACAACATCCTTGAGTAGTATTGTTGAATACACATTTTTGAGATATTCAAAGGGTAAATCATCATAAAGCCCTATGTTCGGGAGATATGGCATTCCTCCGTAGGTTAGATATTTCAATAAACTTTCGTTTCCTTTCTCCAATTGATGAAAGGATAGAAACTCAGCAAAGCTCAAACTGTGAATTTTTATCTCAATATATCTGCCTGAAAGATAAGTGGCCAATTCTCCTGAAAGCATAGTTGCGTTGCTTCCTGTACAGAACATATCGCATTTATTTTCAGCGAACAAGCTACGGATGGTTAATTGAAATGATTCTATTTCCTGAATTTCGTCAATAAATAAATAGTTGTCATTTTCCACCTGAAATTTGTCGCTGAGATAGGCATTCAATTCTATGTTCGAAAGAAGATGATTGAATTGTTCCAATTCACGATTAATGTATATGATATTGGCAGACGGGTTTTCTTCTTTGATGCGATCCATTATCTGGTGCATTATATAGCTTTTGCCAACCCTTCTCTGTCCGGTCAGAACTTTGATAATCTGTTTGCCAATAAACGGTCTAATCTTTTCGGTATAAATGGGACGGACAATATACTTCATCTTTTGAGTTTAATGTATATCACAAATATAGCCGAAATTCAATAAAAGGTTACGATATATCGTAACCTTTTATTGAATTTCAAATTAGTTTCATGTATGACACAAACTTTACATATATTAAAATAACCGTTTTCTCTTCAGCAAATA
>CAMDGL010000367.1 GCA_945897845.1 Chitinophaga pinensis
AATGGTGAAAAAGTTCTCCTGAAAAACAAGATCAATTGGGTAAATGGCAAAGATCCATGGGAAGGACATCCTGAAGGAACCGGGGTTGCCGATGTCCGGGAAGAATACGTTCACGATTTGTTCGACAGAGAAGCAATCAATTATATTGAAAGTAACAAAGACAACAAGTTCTTTCTGTATTTGGCATACAATGTACCTCATGCCAATAACGAAAAAAAACCGGATGGAATGGAAGTTGATAACTACCATGAATTTGCCGACACCGACTGGCCCATTCAGGAAAAAGGATTTGCAGCTATGATGCAAAATCTTGACAATTCGGTGGGAATGATACTGGCCAAGCTAAAAGAACTCAACATAGATAAAAATACGATGGTTGTTTTTTGCAGCGATAACGGCCCTCATCAGGAAGGTGGTCACATGGTCGATTTTTTCGACAGCAACGGTGCCAAACGTGGCTCGAAACGAGATTTTTACGATGGAGGAGTACTAACCCCATTTATTGTTCGCTGGCCAGATCAGGTAACAGCCGGTACACAGAGCGATCATGTTGCAGCTTTCTGGGATGTTTTACCCACTTTCTGCGACATTACCGGAATTCAAAAACCTGCTGACACCGATGGTATCTCAATTTTGCCAACTTTACTGAATAAAACAGAGGATCAGAAAAAACACGATTACCTTTATTGGGAATTCTACGAGCAGGGCGGCAAACAGGCCATCCTGAAAGGAAACTGGAAAGCCATCCGCCTGAATGTGCGGGAAACTGCCGAAAAACAAATCTTCGAATTGTACGATTTGGGCAAAGATCCTGAAGAAACAAACAATGTGGCAGAATTACATCCGGAGTTGGTGAAAGAATTTAATGAGCTCTTTATTTCTGCCCGTCAGGAATTTTCGGTAACTCCCCTGTTTACCAAAGACACCAAATCTGTTGAAACTCCCTTTTAATGAATTCGATGAACCAATTACTTAAAATAAGCCCTTTACTGGCAAGTCTGACTGCCATTTGTTTTTCAGGAATAGCAGCCGGGAAGGAAAAAGAAACCCAAAAACCATACAATTTCCTTTTCATTGCGGTTGACGACCTGAACGACTGGACTGGTTTTCTTGGCGGACATCCGCAAACAAAAACCCCAAACATGGACCGCTTAGCCAAACAAGGCGTAGTATTTACAAAAGCCTATTGTGCGGCACCAGTTTGCAATCCATCAAGAGCAGCCCTGATGACCGGATACCGCCCTGCAACAAGCGGAATTTACGACAATGGCCAGTTTATGCGCGACTCCGAAGTACTGAAAAATGCCCTTACCCTGCCTCAATATCTCTCGAAAAATGGCTATTACACCATGGCCCGCGGGAAAATTTTTCACGCGGCCAACGGAATGTGGTCTGATTCAAAATCGTGGGACCTGCATGTGAATACTGAAGGAGGGTATGGAGAACGGAAAAAACAACCCGGTTATATGGCCAACGGAATGCCCAATGGTGCAGTCGGAGCGAATTTCGACTGGGGTCCGACAACCGGAGTTTTGGAAGAAACTACCGATTACCTGACAGCTAAGTGGGCAGGCGAACAATTGCAAAAAGACTACGACAAACCTTTCTTTTTGGGATGCGGAATTTTCAGGCCACATTTGGAATGGTTTGTTCCAAAGCAGTTTTTCGATAAATTCAAGGTGGAAGATATAATTTTACCACAGGCGAATGAAGACGACTACAACGATGTTCCCAAATCAGGATTTTCGCCTTCGCCCGACTATTACGCAACCAAGAAATACGACAAACAAAAAGAGGCCGTTCAGGCTTATCTGGCATGCATCAATTATGCTGATTCATGCATTGGAGTAGTACTCGACGCACTTGCAAAAAGCAAATATGCCGACAACACCATCGTGGTACTTTGGGGTGATCATGGCTGGCACCTGGGCGAAAAACTCCGGTATAAAAAATTTACCCTTTGGGAAGAAGCCACCCGAATGCCGCTCATCATTAAGGTTCCGGGAATGACCAAACCCGGCAGCCGCTGTGGCCGAACGGTGAATCTGCTCGATTTGTATCCTACGATAACCGAGTTGGCTGGAGTTCCGAAAAACACAACCAATGAAGGAAGAAGTATTGTCCCATTATTAAAAAATCCGGATAAAAAATGGAATTACCCGTCGCAGACAACCATGGGAAAAGACCGCCATGCTGTTCGTGATGAACGCTATCGGTATATACGATATCAGGATGGAGCTGAAGAATTGTACGACCATAAAGTGGACTCGATGGAATGGAACAATCTGGCTGGCAATCCCAAATATGATAAAATAAAAGCCAGACTTGGTAAATATATGCCATCGGTAAATGCACCAACAGTAGCAGCGCATAAAGTTGGCGCAAAATAATTCTCATTAAAATCAATCACTAACAAAATGAAAATTACCTATTTGCTTCTTCTTTTCAGTTTTATCATTGTATCAACGGCGAAAGCCGAAATCCGGACTTATCCAAATCCGGGTGGATCAGTCAAAGAATCATCTCTTTACGGGTTGAACATTTCACAGGGAAAAGAAAAACAGACCTCCTTTATATATTTCAGTCAAGCTACTTTTGCCGATTTATCCAGGAGTTCCTCCTATTCAACATTTTCATTTTCAGGAAAAATTGAGGTGGAAGTGACTTTAAAATCCGGACCGGTTAAAACCTGTGTAATCCGCCCTAAGGTTGATGGAATAAAGTTCAGGATTGAGGAAAATCGTATTACTTTTTCGCTGAATAAACCAGCCAAGCTGGCCATCGAAATCAATGGAGACCAGAAAAATCCCTTGTTTATTTTTGCTGATGGTCCTGAAGAAAATGTACCGGCAAAAAATGCAAAAGGAGTTTGGTATTTCGAAAAAGGAGTACACCAGATTGGCACTACGGTGGTTCCTGATTCAATAAAACAAATATATCTCGAAGGTGGAGCCTATTTGATTGGTGCATTCAAAATAAACAACAAATCAGATAATTTTAAGCTTACCGGACGCGGGATTATTTCGTCGGAGATGTACGATAAAATATCAAATAACCAGCGAAAAGAGATTCCCGACTGGAGGGAAAGAAACCCTCACAACATAGAATTCACCAACCGGGAAGGAAAGAACATTCTGGTTGAAGGAATTACAATTACTGATGGTCCGATGTACGGACTGATTGTGCGCCAAAGCAATGCGGTGGTTAAAAACTGTAAGTTTTTTGGTTGGTACTATAACTGTGATGGTGTTTCAACAGGCGATTATGGGCTGGTTGAAGATTGTTTTTTCCGGTGTAATGATGATGCGATAAAAGTTTATCCCAACCATTTTGTTGCACGCAATTGTGTTTTCTGGCAAAACGACAATGGAGCGCCTTTTCAGATTAGCTGGAACCTTCGCGGCAATAACCATGATTTCAAGATAACTGACTGCGATGTAATTTATTGTGAACATTCGGTTGATGCCAATAACCGGGCAATTTTTAATGCGATTCACGGTGGTGAAGGCAACCTATCCGATTATCTTTTCGAAAATATTCGCATAGAAGGCGATGTATTCCGGCTTTTTAAATTAACGATTAAAACCAGTCCTTCGGATGGAGATCCCGGATACGGTTCCATTTCAAACATTCGCTTCAAAAACATTTTGCTGGAAGGTAAATGCCTGAAATCAAACGAGATTTACGGTTCTAACAAAGATCATAAAATCAGCAAGGTAAGTTTCGAAAACTTAAGAATTAACGGACAAAGAATCAAAAATGCCGAACAAGGTAATTTTGTAATCAATCCCGAATCGACTGAAAATATTACATTCAATTAAAGCAAATTTGAAACTCTAGGCATTTGCTCTATGAAGATTTCTTCAGAAGTACTTAAAAACCTGACGCTATCCATTTGTTTAAGTGCCACAACTGCAGCGCATTTTACTATAAAAGCGGCCGAACCAGCCAATCATCCAAATATCCTTTTTTGCCTGGCTGACGATGTGGCCTATCTGCATATGGGAGCTTATGGATGCAAATGGGTTAAAACACCAGGCTTCGACCGGGTTGCCCGCGAAGGTGTTTTATTTACCCATGCTTACACGCCAAATGCCAAATGTGCACCATCGCGCTCCGGTATCCTGACCGGACGAAACAGCTGGCAACTGAAAGAGGCAGCTAACCATTTTTGCTATTTCCCGGCAGAGTTTAAAACTTACGCTGAAACACTTGGTGAAAATGGGTATTTCGTTGGAAGTACCGGAAAAGCCTGGGCACCGGGCGATCCGGGAAAAATTGATGGGAAACAGCGCGAACTGACAGGTGAGAAATTCGACCGTGAGAAGTTAATTCCACCCACTTCAGGGATTTCGAATAATAACTACGCAGCCAATTTTGAAGACTTTTTGAACCAGCGCCCTCAT
>CAMDGL010000368.1 GCA_945897845.1 Chitinophaga pinensis
GGCGCTGTTTTACGACAGGACGGGCAAACCCTGAAACTTGAAAATCTTTCACACCCCGAAATCATGGTTTCGGTTATTTCGCTCGACCCGCCTCCGCTGTATTTCGACAAAACCATCGAAAACCTGAAACGGATTGAAATCCGCATTCCCGCATGGGCTATCGGGGGAGGAAAAACAACTATTAAGGTCAAGTTATCAGGTGAATAGAAAAAAAGTAATTGCACAACAGCTTTTTTATCTTAATTGAGCGGATTAAAATACCTTTGAAAAAGTCTAAATCTTAATTAAGTCAATTCCATGGCAAAGAAAATATTTCTGCTTTTACTCATCGCCGGGTTCGCCTTTTCGGTTCATGCTCAAAAAAATACCAGGCCGGAAATGATGTTTGGAGATACAACCCGAACGGGAGCTCCATTTTCAAAAGACCCGCATGTGATAAAATTCGAAGGGCGTTACCTGATGTACTATTCCATCAGACCTTACAAGGATACAAGCAATCCGGTTCAGGGGTGGGGAATTGGCATTGCTGAGAGTACCAACCTTAATCACTGGGAAAAATGTGGCGAGATTTCTCCTTCCGCAGAATATGAAAGCAAGGGACTTTGTGCGCCGTGTGCAATTGTGATTGACGGGAAGGTGCATTTGTTTTACCAGACTTACGGAAATGGGAAAAATGATGCAATTTGCCATGCGGTTTCCAACGATGGGATTCGTTTCACCCGAAATGCCACCAACCCCATATTTCATCCATCCGGCCAGTGGAATTGTGGTCGCGCCATCGATGCCGAAGTGATAAAGTTTAAAAATCAGACTTTTTTGTATTTCGCCACCCGCGACCCTGATTACAAAATTCAGATTCAGGGCGTTGCTTCGGCTCCGTTAAACACCAGTTTTAACCGCGACCAATGGACTCAACTTACCGATGAACCTATACTGAAACCCAAATATCCGTGGGAAGGCTTTTGTGTTGAAGGTGCATCAATTGTTCAGCAAAACAACGTGCTTTACATGTTTTACGCGGGTGCTTACAACAACGACCCCCAGCAGATTGGTGTTGCCAAAAGTACCGACGGGGTAAAATGGGAGCGCCTTTCAAACAAACCATTTCTGGCCAATGGCGACCCGGGAAGCTGGAATTGCAGCGAATCGGGCCATCCGCATATTTTTAAAGACGACAACGGGAAAACCTACCTCTTTTTTCAGGGAAACAACGACAACGGAAAAACCTGGTATATTTCGAACATTGAAGTTTTTTGGGACGAAAAAGGGCCATATCTGAAAAAATAAATAAATCATCCATGCTAAATATTCGTTTCACAAATATGTTAGGGAGGTCTAAACGCTTATGTCAGCAAATTTAAACAGCCTCTAAAGATGAATTATCGATTTTTTTTAGGCCTGATTTTTTTGTCGTTCTTATTCGTTTTGTGTAGCAAAACCGAGAATGAACCGCTGGATGTTGATATCCCGATAGAACCGCCAGCATCAAAAACTTTGGGGAACCTAGCCAAAGCAAAAAACCTGAACTTTGGCACCATGGTGCATAAGCCTCAATTTACCGGAACAGGCAACAGCTACAAACAACTTTTGCTGGACGAATTCACGATGGTTTTCCCTGAGAACGAGATAAAATGGGATAAGATTGAACCAGCCAGAAATGTGTTTGCATTTGATTACCCTGATCAGGTCATTGATTTTGCCCGGTCCAATGGAAAGACATCACGGGGCCATTTCATGATTTGGCATACCAACCTCCCGTCATGGTTAACCAATGGCAATTGGTCACGCAATGAATTGCTGGCCATTCTGAAAAACCACATTTTTACGGTGATGGGGCATTACAAAGGTAAAATTCTTGAATACGATGTCGTGAATGAACCCTTTAACCTGGCCCAAGGCAATCCTTACGGATTAAGGAGTAACATGTGGTACAACATCATCGGACCTGAGTACATCGATTCTGCATTTGTTTGGGCCAACCAGGCCGATCCGGGAGCCTATCTTTACCTGAATGAGTATGGCGCAGAACCTGGCTGGTCGGGAGATTTTGCCAAAAGGGACTCCGTGCATCATTTCGTGAAAAAATTGAAAGATCGCGGTGTGCCGATTCACGGAGTTGGTTTGGAGTGCCATTTTGGCGATTATGTAAATACAACTGCAGTAAGTGAAAATATCAAGAAGCTGGGTGAACTTGGGTTGAGGGTTTCTATCACCGAGCTGGATATGATGAATACTTCCTTGAAACCAGACAATTGGAAAAACTTATTGAAAGTCGCTCTTTCGAACTACAATTGCACCTCGTTTGTAACATGGGGCGTTGATGACGCAAATTCATGGAAAGGCTCCGATTGCGGATGTTTGATCTGGCAAGAAGTAGGCAAGGTTAAAACAAGTATTTATGATGCCTTGATTGCTGCATTTAATGAATCGGACAAAGATAATTCGATTGCCAGCCGGCGCAAGGTTTTTGCTGCCATCCCACCAGCCGCTTCTACTTTAAAACCAGCTCTAAAGGGAATGACTGTCAATTTGGCTGTTGTGCCAAATAATGCCAATACGCAAATAATTATCGACAACACCAATGCGGCATTTACGGTTGAATCGCCTTGGACAGCCAGTACTTATATGACTACCTTTTACGGATCGAATTACATGCATGATGGCTCCGACAAAGCCAATCCGAACCGCTTGGAAAAGTTTACTCCAACTAATTTTGAGGAATGGAAGTACAGGGTTTTAATGCATTGGACAGTTGGACCAGGAAGGACTACGAATGCACCCGTTGAAATTACGGAAAACACCAATTGGATTACCTGGCAGATGCTGACACAAGCCGATGTTCAGCTTGTAAAAGGCGGCGCTGTTTTACGACAGGACGGGCAAACCCTGAAACTTGAAAATCTTTCACACCCCGAATTTTTGGGTTCAGTGATTTCACTCGACCCACCCCCACTCTATTTCGACAAAACCATCGAAAACCTGAAACGCATCGAAATCCGCATTCCGGCATGGACGGTGGAAAACGGGAAAATAAATTTGAAAATCAGGTTGTCTGGAGAATAGAATTTCCTGCACCTGCGTTTTAGCCATTAATTTGAAAAGAACTAATTTAAACCAATATAGAACTATGAAAACTTTGAAGATTGTATTTTTTTGTTTGTTTTGTCTTGCAATATTTTTCCCGGCAATGGCACAACATGCCCAAATTCCGAAATTGGAAAATCCGGTTACGGTGGAATATCTGAAGGCAAATCTTTCAAAAAAATCACCAAAACTCATTCTTACTCCAGCCATCGAAAATGAAATCAAGTTAAAACTGAAATCAGATATTCTGGTTCAGAATTATTACAGTTATCTGAAAAAACAAGCGGATTCGATTCTCGAAAAACCGTTATTGAAGCATGAACTGGAAGGATTCCGCATGCTGGCCGTTTCGCGCGAAATGGTGGAACGAATGGGTGTTTTGTGCATGGTTTACCGATTGGAAAAGAAACCTGAAATGCTAAAACGAATTGATAGAGAATTGTTGGCGGTGTGCAATTTTGCAGACTGGAATACACAGCATTTCCTCGATGTTGCTGAAATGTCGTTTGCCGTTGCCCTTGCCATCGACTGGACAGGTGAATTTCTGCCAAAAAGTACAATTCAGTTGGCTAAAAAGTCACTTGTCGAAAAAGGAATCATACCCAGTTACAACGAAGCTGGCGAGCGCATGTACTGGATAAACAGTACCAACAACTGGAATTCGGTTTGTCATGGTGGAATGGTGGCTGCTTCGTTGGTCGTAGCTGATATTGAACCTGAACTGGCAGCAAAGACCATTGCGCGAGCCCTTGATAAACTACCCAACTCGCTGAAAGAATATGGACCCGATGGAATTTATCCAGAAGGACCAACTTATTGGGGATACGGAACAAGCTACGCCGTAGTCGCATCAAATACACTGACTACCGCTTTGGGCAGCGATTTTGGCATCTTCAAAAATCCCGGTTTTATGGAAAGCGCTGATTTTAATCTGCATGTAACTGCACCATCGGGCTATTTTTTCAATTTCGCCGATTCAGGCGACAAAAAGGATGGAGATGACTCTGTTTTGCGGGCCTGGTTTGCTGCAAAAACCGGAGATGGACTGTATTTCGACAAAGACTTTTTTGAAAAACCTGAAGAAGCCGGACGGTTTGCCGGACCCGGATTGGTCTGGCTTTCGCAGTATTCGCAACGAAAAGTGAGTGAATTGCCGCTGAACTGGCATGGTAACGGCGCCAATCCGGTTGCAGTTTTTCACGGTGACAATGCTAACCCCAGTCACTATTTTCTTGCTGTAAAAGGAGGAAGAGCCAGCATCAGTCACGGCAATATGGATGCCGGAACTTTTGTGTTTGAACTCAACGGTGTGCG
>CAMDGL010000369.1 GCA_945897845.1 Chitinophaga pinensis
CCAATCAACTCTGTAACGGCGCTGGTAGGCATTCCGGTGATTATTTGGATTATTTTAAAGAACAGAAAATTTTCTTCGGTCTGATGAGCAACCAACAGGTAAATATTACGGTACGAAACCTTTCTGTGGGATACAAGAAAGGGAAGAACTTTGTTGCCATCAAGGAAGGCATCAATGTGGATGCCCATTCAGGCGAATTAATTGCATTAATTGGCAGCAACGGAATCGGAAAAAGCACTTTGCTGCGCACTATGACTGGTTTTCAGAAAGCATTGGACGGCGAAATACTTTTTAACGACAGAAAGCTGGGCAGTTTCAGCATCAAGGAATTGGCGCGGGTACTGAGCTTTGTTTCTACGGAAGCCATTCGCGTACAAAACTTGCGTGTCTGGGAACTTCTGGCAATGGGGCGGTATCCGTACACCAATTTAATGGGAACGCTGACCGACGAAGATAACCGTATCATCCAACGTGCCATTCAGCAAGTTGGACTGGCAGGTTATGAAGACCGGATGATCGATCAGATCAGCGATGGCGAGCGACAGCGCGCGATGATTGCCCGGACCCTTGTTCAGGATACACCACTCATTATTCTGGATGAACCAACCGCATTTCTGGACATCAGGAACAAATACGAAATTATTCACCTGTTGCACGACTTTGTGAAGACTGAAAACAAAACCGTGCTTTTTTCAACACACGATCTGAATATTTCAACTTCGGAAGTGGATAAGATATGGCTAATGCTTGACGATAAGGTTGTTGAAGGCGCACCTGAAGATTTAATTCTTGCAGGAAATTTTGATCAGATGTTTCATTCCGAAAAGGTTTATTTCAATGGTGAATCGGGTGATTTTATGCTTCGGAAAAATGTGATCGGAACATACACTCTGAAAGGCCCTGAAGGCAAAATATTTAACTGGACTTGCCGTGCATTGCAGCGAATAGGCTTGGTTTATACTGAAACTGATCCTCTGGTGGTGATAAATATTCCAAATATGGAAGAAAATCCGGTTTGGAAGGTTGAAATAAATTCGAAGGAAAAAATGGAAATTTCTTCGCTTTATGAATTAACAGCAGAGTTGTACAAGCGTTTTTCAGGCCTTTAATACCAAATGCAATTATAAATTAGTCCAAAGCTATTCTATTCTGGTATAATGCCGATGAATAGAAATGTAAAGGCCAATCGAGTGAGCGAAGATTGGACTAATACATTTTTTTCAATCGGTATAAAAACTATTTGGGAGCCACAAAATAACCGGCCATTTTAATGGCTTCCTGCGTGCTAACAAAATCAGCTTTTAAAGTTTGAATAACATCAGCAACCGCTTTATAAGTAGGGCAATTGCGGAAACTTATCTTTTTGTTTTGCGCGTGCACTTTAGCGACCACGTCTTTAAACTTTTGAAAATCGTCGAAAGGAATATTCCCTGTTCCTTTCCAGTTGGTAATTTCGCTGAAATCAACTTCAATTAAGGGCATTTTTCCTGAATCCGTATTTTTGTCAATATCAGCCAGACTGCCCGCCAAACCCAGAAAGCTTGGCTTGATACTGTTTATTTTTTCGAGTTGGCTGTTATCTTTTATAAGAATACGAAGTTTGCCCGGGTGTTTTATTCCGGCAAGTTCGAAAGTTAGCATATCAGTAAACGGGCGCATTTCGGAAGCCAGTTCTTTGTAAACCTGAACAGGTTGACTGGAAATGTTCAAAATCAGGTAAATGTCCCCATTATAGCCGGGAATTATTTCGCCATTGTTTTTTTTATACTGATTGAAAAGGGGATACAAATAAGCATCTGTAAGGGTTGGTAACTTGTGATTAGCGCTGTCGGGCATCAACTGGGTGACATATAATTTACCGTAAATGTACATTACATCGGCCTCAAAATTAAAGATCCCATTGCCAACCGATTCCCACAATTCGGTCTTGCTACTGAAATTTTGCGAGGAAATAATCGGTTTCGCGTTCTTTTGCGAATATGCCAATTGAACCATCAACACTGCCAAAACACCAACGAATATTTTTCTTATCATATACTCAAACTTCAAACTCTATTTGAAAGTCAGTAAAATTAATTTTTAAAATCTAATACTGAAGTCACTCAGTCAAGTATTTTCCAGCAGGAATGCGCTTAATGCTTTAATCTGCCTGAAATTTACCCCAGTGAACCAACTCCGACAAATCTTTTCTCTTTTTTATCGGAGCCTCAGACGTGGTATAACCAATTGGAATTATGGCAATTGGCTCGATATAATCTGGCAGTTCCAGTTTTTTTCTGGCCATTTCAACATCGAAATTACAAATCCAACAGGTTCCGAGTCCGAGCTCAGTCGCTTTTAAAACCAGATGATCAATGGCGATGGCGGCATCCACATCAGCAAAATCTTTTCCGTCTGATTTTCGTTTCCACGATTGCGAATGATCGGCACAAACCACGATGCAGACAGGAGCCTCCTTGAACCAGCTTCGATGATAAACTTCGTGAAACGAGCTTAAATCTTCATTTTCGGTAATCACTATAAAATGCCATGGTTGGTAATTTACCGCTGATGGCGCCAAACGAGCGGCTTCCAAAATTTCCAAAATGATGCTTCTGTCAACTTTTTGGCTTGTGTACGATCTGACAGAGAAGCGGCTGGTAATAAGGTCGTTGAATTTCATTTTTGAAGTAAAATTAAATGGATATCTGTAATATTACCCAATATCATAAAAAATAAACAATCAGATACATCCGCAGACAAACCCATCGGCCATTCCTTCGTTCAAATCAGCAACAGCTTTTTTCTCTTCTTCAGTACCGGAACATACATCGCAAACCGGAAGGTTGATTTCCATGTTTTTCTTTGTGGTTTGCGGATCAACCTCTTTACCGCAAACAAAGCAATGATTTAAAAAATCTGCCATTTTTCAAGTTTTATGCTTCAAAAATAGACGAATAATTTCAGGATTCAAAAAACACCTTTATAACCTTTTTGTCATTTAAATAAGATACTACACTTTTTTTATGCTGATTTATTGGCAGTTATTCTCGATTTTAAGGTAATTCTGGCTGATCTTTCGCCGATTAGCCGGGTGGCACGATAATCGTAAAAACCAATTCGTGTTTTAAACATTATAACTACATTTGTGGCTTGAAAAT
Organism: Chitinophaga pinensis; assembly: GCA_945897845.1. Taxonomy (GTDB): domain Bacteria; phylum Bacteroidota; class Bacteroidia; order Bacteroidales; family Prolixibacteraceae; genus Aquipluma. Next base: position 3,141 of record CAMDGL010000369.1, read on the forward strand.
TTTGATCAATTAAAACCTTTATAATGGCATTTTTAAATAAAATTCTGGGTGTATTTCTCGGCAACAAGGCAGACAAGGACATGACTGAGATAACGCCGTTGCTTGAAAAAACAAAAAAAGAATACGAACGAGTTAAACTGCTTTCGAACGACGAGCTGAGAGCCGAATCGGACCAGTTAAAAGCATTGATAAAAGAGCGGATTAAACCTGAAGAAGATAGGATTGCTGAATTGAATGAATTAGCTGAAACAGTTGATATTCAGGAAAGTGAAAAATTATATCAGGAAATCGACAAACTTGCCGAAAAAATTGATGATAAGCTTGAAGAAGTTTTGAACGAAATACTTCCGATAGCATTTTCGGTAATCAAAGCAACTGCCAGACTTTTTAACGACAATGAACGGGTTGTTGTAAAAGCAACCGATTTCGACCGCGACCTTGCAGCGATCAGGAACAGTGTTATGATTGAAGGCGAAAACGCTATCTGGCTCAACAAGTGGATGGCCGGTGGAAACCAAATTACCTGGGACATGGTTCATTACGATGTGCAGCTGATAGGTGGAATTGTACTGCATCAGGGAAAAGTGGCTGAAATGGGTACAGGTGAAGGAAAAACCCTCGTGGCAACGCTCGCTGTTTTTCTGAATGCATTGACTGGAAAAGGCGTTCATCTGGTAACTGTAAACGACTACCTGTCGAAACGTGACTCGGAATGGATGGGACCGATCTTCGAATTCCACGGATTGAGCGTAGATTGTATCGACAAACACCAACCCAACTCAGAAGGCCGCCGCAAAGCATACATGGCCGATATTACCTACGGAACCAACAATGAATTCGGCTTCGATTATTTGCGCGACAACATGGCCATCAATCCTAATGATTTGGTTCAGCGCAAACACCACTATTCAATTGTCGATGAAGTCGATTCAGTTTTGATTGATGATGCCCGTACTCCATTGATTATTTCAGGTCCGATTCCAAAAGGCGAAATTCAGAAGTTTGAAGAGCTTCGTCCCAAGGTGGAGAAACTATATGCAGCACAGCGAAATGTTGTCAACCAATGTTTGTCGGATGCAAAACGAATCCTGAACAATCCGAATGCTACCAAGGAGGAAAAAGAACAAGGTTCCATTTTACTGCTTCGTGCCCACAAAGGATTGCCAAAGAACAAGGCAATTATCAAATTTCTGAGCGAAGAGGGCATTAAAACCCAGATGACAAAAACAGAGAATTTCCACATGCAGGACAATAACAA
>CAMDGL010000370.1 GCA_945897845.1 Chitinophaga pinensis
AAAAGTCACCTTCTTTGGGTGGCTTCCTATCATTCAGGAAATGGCTGGTACCTCGAACAAACTTACAATTACTATTCGATCAGCCTTTTCATTGTTTATACAACCATCTGGAACCGAACCTTTGGCGATGAATATTACCCTGAAGTAGCCGCCATCATTGAAAAATCTGCACAGAAATTAATGGAATCCCTCACCAGTTTTTTCGGAAGAGATGGATACATCAACATGTGGTCGAGGAGCATTTGTTACCGGACCTGGGTTTCAGGAGCGTTCCCCGTTGCCTTTATGCTGAAGGACAAAACACTGGTGGATGCAGGTTGGGCGCGAAGACTCTGTTCAGGTTCGCTGTTGCAATTTGTTACCCGCGAAGAATTTTATGACAACGACATTCCCAGCCTCGGATTTTACGGGCAAAAGGAATACATGGTGCAAAACTACAGTTGTGCCGCCAGTCCTTTCCTGATGTTCCTGCCGTTTATCTGCCTGGCTTTGCCCGACGATTCGCCGTTCTGGACAGCCAAAGAAAATGAAGGTGACTGGGAAACAATCGGAGACCAATCGCACAAGGTCGTTCTCGAAAGTCCGGGATTGGTGCTGGTGAATCACGGGAAAACGGGTACTTCCGAAATTATTCCGGGGAAGGTTTACTACGACGATCCGAATTATTCCAAACTTGTTTACAATACGCATTTCCCATGGGAAGACCACAATCCACAGGGAGGAACCTCGATGGAATACAGTTTCCGGAGCCAGGATCCGAGAGATCTGCGGGGTGATGATGTGAACTTTTATCTTACGGGTAAAGCGGTGGAAAACGATTCGGAAAAGAATCGTTCGTTTACCATTTCGCAAAGCATGTTTTTTAACGGCGTGCGGAAAGATGTACTTTACCGGCAGGCCATCATGCGCCGTCCTCCAAACAATGGTGTAGGGTATATAATCGATTTGGCAGAAATTACCATTCCGGGAGGAGTAATTCGCGTTGACCGTTCAAGGCTGGCTTTTGAATATGAATTGACGCTTGGGCATTTCGGCATGCCGCATATTGATGGCAAAAAGGCAGTTGTCAATCAGTTTGAAGATGGAGCCAAGAAGGTGATAACAGCATCCATTTCAGGAAGAAGAGTTGCCTTGATAACTTATCATGGTTGGGACAAGCTGGACAGCCTGGTGCATACCAACCGGAATGCCGAAGCCGATGAAAGTACCGTGATTTTTGCATACAAGAAGAGAATGGCCAAAAACCCGCCAATGGAGCTGATGATTAGTGTGATGATTCACCGAATGGATAATCAGGAATGGACGGAAGAAGAATTGTCGCCAATAAAGGATATCAAAATCGTGGATATTACGCATGAATATTCGGCTTTAGGCGCAACGATTACGCTTTTCAACGGTGAAAAATTTGAAATCGATTTCAAGGACATCGATGGAAAACGGTCGTGCTAAGTTACTTTTATCCGAAATTAAAAACAAGGCGCATCTACACTTGTTATGGATGGGAGAACTGGTGCATGCGCCTTTTCGATAGTTCTGGTAACAGTCGTAATTCTAAAACTGAGAGCGAAAATGAGCATACCAAATTTTAATTTAGCGGGCAAAGTGGCCGTGATCACTGGTGGTGGGGGCGTATTGGGCGGAAGTATTGCACAAAGCCTGGCCATGGCTGGTGTAAAGGTTGTTGTCCTTGGACGTAATCCTGAAAATATTTTAGTCCGTGCGGAAGAAATCAACATGCAGGGTGGAGAAGCGATGGCTGTTATTGGCGATGTGGTAGATATCGAGGAGCTTATTTGTGCCCGTTCGGAAATTCTCAACCGATGGGGAACCATCGATATCCTGATCAATTGTGCCGGGGGAAATATTGCCGGTGCAAGCATAAATCCCGACCAGACTATTTTCGACATGAATACGGAGGAATGGGAAAAGGTACTCGAATTAAACCAAAACGGAACGGTTTATCCCTGTATGGTTTTTGGCGAAGTGATGGCCAGAAGCGGCAAAGGATGTGTTCTCAACATTTCGTCGATGACAACCTATTCGGCGATAACCCGTGTCCCGGGTTATTCGGTCGCCAAAGCTGGGATGAACATTTTTACCCAGTGGCTGGCAACCGAACTCGCTCAGAAGTTCGGCGAAGGATTACGGGTGAATGCGATCGCACCAGGCTTCTTTATAGGCGAGCAAAACCGCAGTTTACTTATTAATCCCGATGGTTCGTACACAGAACGCAGTAAAAAAATCATGGACAAAACTCCGATGGGCCGTTTCGGCGACATCAACGAATTGAACGGATTGGTTCAGTTTCTTTGTTCCGATGCAGCGAGTTTCATTACCGGTGCTATCATTCCGGTTGACGGAGGTTTTAGCGCTTATTCAGGAGTATAGAAGCATAATCTAAATCTCATATGAACATCGAAGAAGTCAGGGAATATTGTATTTCGAAACCGGGAGTAACCGAAGGATTTCCGTTCGATGAGGTAACGCTGGTATTTAAAGTGATGGGCAAAATGTTCATGCTGACCAATCTCGATGGCGACTGGACGCTGAATCTGAAATGTGATCCGCAGCGTGCCATAGAACTTCGGGAAATGTATCCGGCCATTCAGCCTGGATACCACATGCACAAAGCCCAATGGAACACGATAATGATGGATGGCTCGCTCAGTCAAAAACTCATTTTAGAACTGATCGACCATTCTTACCAGTTAGTGGTTGAGAAATTGCCTCTGAAACTAAGGAATCTGAACGCTGATCTGTAAGATTTTTTCCAAATATTCGAAAGCGTTTGTAAACCTTGCCACCCATTCGCTCCATTTCGGCCCTCACTTTTACATTGATTTCCAGCTCAAGGTGCGAATCGATATTCGTTTTTCCGAGTGCGATGGCCGATTCGAACATCTTGACGCCCATCATCGCATCCAGTCCTTTTCCCCGGTATTCAGGATCAATTCCACCCAGCAAAAGGTTCAACTGTTTTGACTTTCTGGCCGCCCGGAAAATTTGAAAAATGCCAAAAGGGAACAGATATCCTTTCGCTTTTCGGATTCCATCGCCAATGTGCGACATGCCGATGACAAAAGCCACCACCTCGTTCTGCTGGTCGACCACAATCTTGATAAAACGTGGATTGATCAGAAAAAGATAGCGGTTGGCAAAATCGTCCATTTCCGCTTCAGTAAAAGGCACGAATCCGAAAATTTCAGTAAAAGTCCGATTCAGTAAATGGAGTACCGGATGAATGTATGGTTTGACTTTTCGCCTGGAAGTAAATTCCAAAACGCGCATGTTTTTATTCATTCGTGCGGCACGTTCCTGAATCTTCAGGTAAAATTCAGGAATCGGATTGGGGATTTTTATCTGATAAACCACCAGGTCCATTTCTTTGGAAAAGTTGTTTTGCTCCAGTAAATCAATCTGATAAGGAAAATTACAGTTCGATGCAATGACGACAGGCTCATCAAATCCCTCAATAAGAAACCCTTGCGGATCTTTGTCAGAAAAAGCAAGCGGCCCGATCAGTTTTTGCATTCCCTTTTTCCTGCCCCAGTTTTCAATAAAATGAAGCAGTTCTGCAGCAACTTCCTCATCATTCCAGGTCTCAAAAAAAGCAAAACGAGCATGTTTTTCGTTGTGGTCGGCATTGTATTTCCGATGAATGATTCCCATGATCCGTCCTGCTAATTTTTCTCCTTTGAAAGCTAGCAGCAAAATAGTGTCGCACGATTGGAACGACTTGTTTTTCTTCGGATTGAAAAAATCCTTTTCGTCCATGTAAATCGGGGGAACCCAGTTGGAATGATTTTTATGAATTTCTGCGGGCAGATGAATAAACCGGTGCAGTTGTTTTTTAGTGGTTACTTCCTGAATTGTGATCTGAGATTTGGAAACAGGTTTGAGAGCCTGATCATTCACAGGTGGCAACTCTGAAATCTCATTTTCATTTTCAATCTGATCTTTCGGGCTTGGTTTGGTTAGCATACAAAGTCATTTAAACGGTATGCAAGATATTCAAATTTTTATTGAATTTGCTATTGTGCAAATGATACTGTCTTCGTACATTTAGCTAACAATAAATTTAAAAAATCTCTTCATGCTGATAAAAACCTTTGCCAGTGCCGTTCACGGCATCGACGCGACCACCATTACCATTGAGACTGAGATTTCACAGGGGATAAAATTTTATATGGTCGGCTTGCCCGATAGTGCGGTAAAGGAAAGCCAGCAGCGAATCGAGTCGGCAATGCGGCTTAATAGTTTCAAGTGGCCGCACAAAAAAGTGGTGATTAACATGGCGCCTGCTGATATCCGAAAAGAAGGTTCTGCTTACGATTTGCCACTGGCAATTGGTATTCTGGCGGC
>CAMDGL010000371.1 GCA_945897845.1 Chitinophaga pinensis
TGTCCGGATGTGATGGCTGTGCTGTTTCACCCGGATTTTTTTTAGTGCTATCTTTTGCCCCGAATTCTGGCAGATTTTCGAAATTTGTGGTTTGTTTGTAATGAATATCAATCAGGCAGCTTTATTTACTTATAAATTAAAGGCTTCCGCTAATAAATGAGGTATGAAAGTTTTAAAATTTGGAGGTACTTCTGTCGGAAGTGCTGAAAATATTCAAAAGGTGAAGGAAATCCTCATGGGGCAGGACGATGATGTGATCGTCGTGGTGTCGGCACTGGGTGGAATTACCGACAAAATTTTGAGTGCAGCAAAAATGGCTGCGATCGGAACCGGCTACTTTCAGGCTGAATTAACGGAAATCAACATGCGCCACTTCGAAACCATTGACAACCTGTTTGATGGAGAAAAACGAACTGAAGTGAAGGCGAAAATTCAGGTTATGCTTGATGAACTTGACCGGATTGTGCACGGCGTTTCACTAATTGGAGAACTGACTCCCAAAACACTCGATAAAATCGGAGGTTTTGGTGAACGGTTATCATCGCTCATTATTTCGGAATACATTCCTTCAGCAAGTTGGTTCGATGCAAGCAAATTGATTCGTACGAACAGCGATTTTGGAAAAGCCATCGTCAACTTTACGGTTACCAATTCATTGATACAGACTGCATTTAGCTCATTTTCGGGCATTGCCATCGTTCCCGGTTTTATAGCCAGCAACGATGCAGGCGAATACACCACTTTGGGCCGCGGAGGTTCTGATTATACCGGCGCTATCATGGCTGCGGCAATGGATGTTTCGTCGCTTGAAATATGGACCGATGTAAATGGTTTTATGACCGCCGATCCACGCGTAATCAGCAAAGCATATACGATTAAAATGCTAAGTTATTCGGAGGCAATGGAACTTTCGCATTTTGGTGCAAAAGTGATTTATCCTCCTACAATTTTGCCTGTCTATCAAAAAGGCATTCCGGTTAGGATTAAGAATACAATGGATCCGCAAGCTGAAGGAACTTTAATTACTAAAAGTAAACTCAACGGAAAAGATTTGCCTATTAAAGGTATTTCATCCATTTCAAATATCACGCTGATTACCATTCAGGGTTTGGGAATGGTTGGCGTTACTGGTATTTCGGCACGGCTTTTCGGAGCATTGGCCCGCCAGAATATCAATGTAATTCTGATTTCTCAGGCTTCGTCTGAAAATTCGATCAGCTTTGCCATCGATTCAGCAAGCTCAACCAAAGCCGAAACAGCTATCAGGCTTGAATTCGAGCGTGAAATTCTACTCGATCAGATCAACAAGATTACCATTGAGGAAAATTTGGCAATTGTAGCGATTGTGGGTGAGAATATGAAACATGCTACCGGTGTGGCCGGAAAACTTTTCAATACCATTGGCAAAAACGGAATCAACATTATTGCTATTGCGCAGGGCGCTTCCGAATTGAATATTTCGTGGGTTGTAAAAGTTTCTGATTTACGCAAAACCCTCAATGTGGTTCACGAATCGTTTTTCCTGTCCGAAAACGTTGAACTGAATGTTTTCCTTTTGGGAATTGGTTTGGTCGGTGGAAATCTTTTGGATCAAATTAAACTTCAGCAGCCAAAATTGCTGAAAGAAAAACATCTCAAGATAAAACTGGCCGGGGTTGCGAATTCAAAAAAAATGTTGTTTGACCGGGAAGGAATGGACATTACCACTTTCCGAGAAAAAATGATGACTGAAGGACATGAATCGAGTCTGGAACAGTTTAAAAATGAAATTATAGCGTTGAACATGTACAATTCCATTTTTGTGGATTGCACTGCCAACGATCATGCTGCCGGATTGTATGCAGAACTGTTGAATGCCAACGTTTCAATTGTGACAGCAAATAAAGTTGCGGCCTCTTCATCGTACGAAAACTATTCGCTACTGAAGAAAACAGCCAAACGGAAAGGTGTTAAATTTTTGTTCGAAACCAATGTTGGCGCAGGTTTGCCGATTATTACCACTTTAAACGATCTGGTAAATTCTGGCGATACCATTTTGAAAATAGAAGCTGTTCTGTCAGGAACACTCAACTTTATTTTCAATACTATCAGTGAATCAGTGCCGCTGAGCAAGACCATTCGGATGGCCAAAGATCAGGGGTATGCAGAGCCTGATCCGCGAATCGACCTGAGTGGTGTGGACGTTGCGCGAAAATTACTGATCCTGGTTCGAGAATCAGGATATCAGTTCGACATGAAAGACATCAAAATCAACACATTTGTTCCGGCGAAATATTTCGAAGGCAGTGTGGATGATTTCTGGAAAAATATACCTGAAGTTGATGCTGAATTTGAAGCAAACAGGAAAAAGCTGGCTGCTGAAGGACGTTTCTGGCGTTTTGTGGCCAAGTTCGAAAACGGCAAAGCAGAATGCGGGCTTCAGGAAATAACGGCAGGTCATCCGTTTGCCGATCTTCAGGGATCGAACAACCTGGTGATGTTTACCACCGAACGATACCAGGAATTCCCGATGATTATCAAGGGTTACGGAGCCGGTGCCGCAGTAACCGCCGCAGGAGTTTTTGCCGATATTATTAGGGTATCGAATATCTGATAAATGAGAATAAGGAGAGAGATAATTGGATTATTTGTTTGGATTTTTGTCGGGTGTGGCCCGCAGCCTTCAAACCAGGTTCATGAACAGACTTTGTTTCAGGTTTCGACCATTGATGCCTTGATGCAGGGTGTTTACGACGGGAATACAACCTTATCTGAACTTTCACAGAAAGGCGATTTCGGAATCGGCACATTCAATGCGCTCGATGGCGAAATGGTTCTTGAAAACGGACAGTTTTTTCAGGTTAAATCCGACGGTAAAGTTTATCGACCATCTATAGAAAGCCTGACTCCATTCGCTTCGGTTGTGAAATTTGTACCTGAAGATTCCATGAAAGTTACAGATCTGGATTTCCCGAAATTTCAACATTTGGTTGATAGCCTGATGAAAAGCCCCAATTATTTTTATGCTATCCGGTTAGAAGGAGAATTTGAGTCGGTGCACACACGCAGCGTTCCCTCACAGCAAAAACCGTATCCGGAGTTGATCGTTGTTACACGGCAACAACCAGAATTCAATATTTCGGAAACAAAGGGAAAACTAACTGGTTTCTTTTGTCCCGAATTCGTTAAGGGAATCAACATTACCGGATACCATCTTCATTTTTTATCGGATGACAAATCATCCGGAGGACATTTGCTGGGGTTTCAGTTGAAGTCTGGAATGTTAAAGCTTGACCGGATTCATAAGTTTGAAATGCAATTGCCGGAGTCCGGTGATTTTCAGAGTAGCGAATTTAAAACAGACCGTTCAGAACAAGTAAAAGAAGTTGAAAATTGATTTTTATGAAATACATTATAGTGTTGGGTGATGGGATGGCAGATGAGCCACTGGAGGAATATGGAGGAAAAACGCCGCTTCAGATGGCTGAAAAACCGGTGATCGACAGCTTGGCAAAACGAGGACGAACCGGCCGGTTGATAACGGTTCCGCAAGATATGCACCCCGGAAGTGAAATCGCAAACATGTCGGTTTTGGGTTACGATGTGCACAAAGTATTTGAAGGCAGGGGAGTGCTTGAGGCAGCAAGTATCGGTGTTAAACTTGAAGAGGGCGACATGGCGCTTCGTTGTAACTTGCTTACTATTGAAAATGAAAATATTAAAAACCACTCGGCCGGGCATATTTCAAATGTTGAAGCTTATGAGCTGATTGAATTTCTGAATAAAAAACTTGGAAATGAAATGATCCGATTTTATCCGGGCGTTTCGTACCGGCATCTGCTGGTGATCAAAAACGGAAAAAAGCAAATTGAATGCACTCCGCCGCATGATGTTCCGGGAAAGCCATTTCGTCCATGTCTTATCAGGCCAGAAAATGAGGAAGCTGCTGCAACTGCCAAATTATTGAATTATCTGATTTTGCGGTCACAGGCTTTGCTGGCTGATCATCCTGTAAATCAGAAGCGAAAAGAAGCAGGAAAAGAGGTAGCCAACAGTATGTGGCCCTGGTCTCCGGGTTATAAACCGCAAATGCCAACTTTGAAAGAACTGTTTGGCATTGAAAAGTCGGCCGTCATCTCAGCTGTTGATCTTATTCAGGGTATTGGCGTTTATGCCGGAATGGATGTGATTAAAGTGGAAGGCGCTACCGGACTTTACGATACCAATTACGAAGGAAAAGCGCAGGCCACAATTGATGCCCTGAAAGACCATGATCTTGTTTATCTGCATGTGGAAGCAAGTGATGAAGCCGGTCATGAAGGAGATGTGGAACTGAAAACCAAAACGATTGGCTATTTGGATTCGCGGATTGTAAAGTAC